>JAMOBJ010000049.1 GCA_039908095.1 Nitrospirae bacterium YQR-1 | reverse complement strand
AAAAAAACCCTCCCAAGCTCATCCTAATATACAAAAGAGACAGTTACATGGGACAAACACCATTAGAAACTTATAAATGGATTGAAGCCAACTATAAACTGCTCACAGACCTTGGACACTGTATTATCTTAGCTAAAAAGCCGTGATATAACGCTCTGCCGTTGCTGTTATTACATGTTAGTGCAGATAATTGCTTCAACTTTTAGATAACTGTGGTATTAAATTCAAATGTGACAGTCATGGTCAAATATAAACTGCAACACTTATAACACATCTTCCTTAGCTATAATTTATTGAAAAGGTTGTTCTCTTTCCATCTGTTCAATTCTTTCAAATCTCTCCTTACATTCCACGCAGTGCACTGCATAGGGCAGAACCCTTAACCTTCCCTCGTTGATTTCCTGTCCGCAGTCCTCGCATATACCGTAGGTGCCGTTGTGGATTTTTCTTAGTGCCTCATCTATCTTATTTAACTTCAGTTTGTGATGGTGAAGCTTCTGTAAGATAATATCCTCCGTAACGTCAACAACAGACCAGTCACCGTCGTCAAGGGCTGCATCTATCAACTGTCTCTCGTCGCCTTTAACGAAATTGGAAATTTCATTTTTAGCTTCTTTGATTAGTATCTGCCTTTCATCAAGGAGAATTTTTTTGACGTTCTTTAGCCTTGCCGCACTATCGTCTTCCATAATATCCCTCCTTTGATGTGCCGTGGCTTAGTCTTTAGGTGTTTGTTCGTTTCCTTTGTCATCTCCGGCTTCCTTAAACACCTCCACTATGCTTTTTATCTGTATTGAAGCAGCTTTTAAGGCCTTTTGAATATCGGGAAGTTTGGCATCTTCCACCTTTAACATAAAATTACTCTGCAAAACTACACCTCCATTATTTCCTTTTCCTTGTGGGATGTTACCTCATCAATCTGCTTTATATAGGAGTCTGTTAACTTCTGGTTCTCAGCCTGTGAGCGTTTTGTCTCATCCTCACTTATGTGCTGTTCTTTTTCCAGTTTCTTCAGTTCCTCGTTTACGTCACGCCTTATATTCCTAACCGCTATCTTTGCCTCTTCAGCTTTTTTCTTTATCACTTTCACCAGTTGCTTGCGTCTTTCTTCGGTAAGCGGTGGTATTTTTATTCTGACCACTTTGCCGTCATTGCCTGGGGTCAGATCGAGATCAGACTTCAGTATTGCCTTTTCAATCATAGGAATCACCTTGGGTTCCCATGGTTGAATGGAAATTGTCTGAGGATCAGGCACCCCAAGGGTTGCCACCTTCTGTAGAGCCGTAGGGGTTCCGTAATAGTCAACCATTAAACCCTCAACCAGAGCAAGGGAGGCCCGTCCTGTCCTTACTGAGGCATAATCCTTCTTTAAATGGTCTATGACACCGGACATCTTTTCCCCGGCCTTCTTTTCCAACTCTTTTATCATTACAATTACCCTCCTACAAGAGTACCAACTTTTTGTCCCATAACAGCTTTTCTTAACGCCCCCTGATTTTTTAAATCCAGCACTATTATGGGCAGTTCGTTATCCTTGCACAGGGTTATGGCTGTTAAATCCATAACCTTTAAACCCTGGCTAAGCACATCTCCATAAGATATTTTATCATATTTTTTGGCGTTTAGGTCCTTTACGGGGTCTGCCGTATAAACACCATCTACTTTTGTCGCCTTTATTATTATATCGGCATTTATTTCCATCGCTCTGAGGGCTGCCGCCGTGTCTGTGGTAAAATACGGATTACCGGTTCCGGCTGCAAATATCACTACCCTGTTTTTCTCCAGATGCCGTATCGCTTTCCTTCTTATATACGGCTCGGCAAGCTCCCGCATCTCAATGGCAGACTGCACTCTGGTTGGAATATCCGTCTTCTCCAGTGCGTTTTGAAGCGCAAGGGCATTTATCACAGTGGCAAGCATGCCCATGTAATCCGCCGTAGCACGGTCTATACCTTCCACCGATGCTTCCACCCCTCTGAAAATATTACCGCCTCCAATCACTATTGCCACATCTATTTTTAAGTCATACACTGACCTAATCTCATGGGCTACGTAGAGGACGGTTTGAGAGGATATGCCGAAGCCGCCCTCTCCCAGCAGTGCCTCACCACTTAGTTTAACCAGTACCCTGTTGTATTTGGCCGCCTCTTCCATCACACCTCAGCAGGCTCGCCCGAGGACAGAGTCTCACCCAGTTGAAATCGTGCAAAACGTCTTATCAATATGTTTTCACCCAGCTTCGCTATCTTTTCCACAAGAAGATCATTTATAGTCTTTTTCTGCTCAGTATCTTTTACGAATATTTGTTTAAGGAGACACCGGTCGGAATAAAACTTATCCAGCTTTCCCTCCACTATTTTATCCACTACATTGGCAGGTTTGTTTAACACCTGGGCTTTGTATATTTCCTTTTCCCTCTCCACAACCTCAGCCGGCACCTCCGCTGTGTCTATGTAATCAGGATTTGCCGCCGCTATGTGCATTGCTATGTCTTTGGCAAGCTCCTTATACTCATCCGTTTTGGCTACAAAATCGGTCTCACAGTTAAGTTCTATCATAACTCCGATTTTATCCATATGAATATATGAATAAATTATACCTTCCGAGGCTTTCCTGCCGGATTTCTTTGCCGCCGTAGCCAGTCCCTTTTTTCTGAGCACATCCAGCGCTTTTTCAAAATCTCCGCCGGACTCCGTCAGTGCTTTCTTGCAGTCCATCATACCGGCTCCGGTCTTTTCCCTCAAGTCTTTAACAAGGCTAGCTGATATTTCCATAACTCTGCTACTCCCTCCCTTCCGCTGCTTCTGTTTCGTCCTGCATGATTTTTTCCTCTATTTTGACGTCCTCCGCCTGTTCCACCATCTCCTTGTTCAACATGGCCTTACCCTCTAAAATGGCTTCCGCTATCTTTGACGTGACAAGTTTAACCGCTCTTATGGCATCGTCGTTACCGGGTATAACGTAATCTATCAGGTCCGGGTCACAGTTTGTATCCACTATTGACACAACCGGCAGTGACAGCTTTCTTGCCTCCATTACGGCTATGTTTTCACGTCTCGGGTCAACAACAAAAACGGCTCCGGGGATTTTCTTCATGTCCTTTATACCGCCCAGGTTTTTTTGAAGTTTTGTACGTGTTTTTTCAAGTGCGGCTACCTCTTTTTTGGGAAGCACATCAAAAGTGCCGTTGTCTTTCATCGTCTCTATTTTTTTGAGCTTTTCTATACTCTTTTTTATTGTTATAAAGTTAGTGAGCATACCGCCCAGCCATCTCTGGTTTATATAGTAAGCTCCTGATTTGCCCGCCTCTTCCGCTATGGCGTCCTGTGCCTGTTTTTTTGTACCCACAAAGAGAATATCCTTGCCGGAAGCCGATATGTCCTTAACAAAATTATACGCCTCTTCCATTCCTTTAACTGTTTTTTGCAGGTCTATTATGTAGATACCGTTTCTCTCCCCAAAAATAAATTTCTTCATCTTTGGATTCCATCTCTTTACCTGATGGCCAAAGTGCACTCCGGCCTCAAGCAGCTCTTTCATTGATACAACCATAAAAGTACAACCCCCTTATTTTGGTTTTTTTCCCTCCGCCGGAGTTTCTCGTGCCCTCTCAAAGAAAGGAAACCTCCGCAGAAACATTCACCTTACCGGCGTGTGTTTTTGTAAATTAAGCATTCTAACATATTTGTGAGATGTTTTTCAAGGCTATAAAAATTTTTTTAGTTAAATGTTTAGTTTTACCTGAAAGCTCAGCTTCCGGTCTTATCGATTTGATGCTCTTTTGAAATTTATTTTTGATATCTAAATGTAGCTGATTTCTGTCATTTTTCAGACTTATTCCGGCCACCATTGCTTTTATGGTGGTTTTTTCGAATTTTATTTACTCCTTCAATGAGATTTGCTGATTTTTTGTGCTCTTTATTGACAAAACATTCAAAAAAGTGTTAAAGTACCAGCCGTGTCATTTAGAGCGGTTTAATGGACACTATTAAAAATATTTTAAGATTAAGAGGCAAAACAGCATGTGCCGGTTAAGCGCAATAACATCAAGGGAGTACATCTCTCCAATGGAAAATGTCCTGTCCCTGGAGACTATGAAAGAGGGACATGACGGCTCTGGAATGGGCCTGATTTTAAAAGACCTGGGAGGGGAGTTCGAAAGCTTTAAAAACTACCCCATTCTTTCAGGAATTTGCTCAAAAAGCGGTATGACGGAGCTTGACAACTACATGAACAGGGCTGGGTTTAAACGTCTTCACATCTGGACGCCGAAAATAAAACCCGTTAAGGGGATAAAACCCAGGGATAACTACTTTGCAGGCGTATATGACTATCCGGATGAATTAAAAGATAAGTCTGCCGCCGTAAAGGAGGCGTTACTGCTTGAGACTCGCCTTAAACTCAGAGCTATGGGGCAGCAGGATGAATCCATTATTGTGTTTTCCTTCTACCCCGATATTTTAACTCTTAAGGAAGTTGGAGACCCTATTGAGTTAAGCGAATTTTTCGGTCTTGACAGCTCCTCACTTAAGGCAAGGGTAATTCTCGCTCAGGGCAGGCAAAACACTAATTACGCCATAAACCTCTATGCTTGCCATCCGTTTTTTATTCAGGGCTATGGCTCTATGACAAACGGCGAAAACACGGCCTTTGTCCCTATACGTGAGTATCTTACAAGCAGAGGCATACCCGGTTATATCGGCTACAACAGTGACAGCGAGGTCTTTACCCACATACTGCACTACACAAACAAGGTGCTTGGCTATCCGCTTAAGTACTATAAAGACGTAATCACACCTCTAAAGGCTCAGGAAATAGAGGAGAGGCCGGACAGGGATTTTGTAATGTATTTAAAAATGTGCATGAGGTTTCTCTGCATTGACGGCCCAAACTGTGTGATAGGGTTTACTCCCGATGGCACATGTTTTATGGTGCAGGATGCTAAAAAGTTACGGCCTGGGGTTGTCGGCGGCGTTAAGGGCAAGTATGCCCTCGTTTCCGAGCAGTGCGGACTTAACAGCGCTATCGCCCACAGAAACCCATCCACCGATATTTACCCGATGAGATACGATATGGTAATTGTGTCGCCTCAGGCAGAGGAGGTAAGAGTATGGAACCAGCTGCAAGGTTGGACAACAACCATGAACTAACACTTAAGGATTTCCCTTATATAATAAGATGGCGGGGGGATAGGTGTAAGCGCTGTGGACGCTGCACAGCGGTCTGTCCGATGCTTGCTATTTTCCCATCGGTTACAGTTAAACGTACGGTTGAATCATTCGGCCCCACTCCTAATCCTAAAGTGGCAAGGAGTGTGGACACCGTTGTTAAGCAATCGTCAAATATTGCAAATTACTGTACCGGTTGTGCTACCTGCTCTCTGGTTTGCCCAAATGAGGCGATAGAACCGGAGTTTAATCCGGCTCATAAGTTTATAATTCTCAAAAACACCGGAGGGCACCCTTACACAAGAGGTGGACGGCGAAATGACCCGCAGGTATCCACTTTAGACAGGCTTAAGTTTACCAGGATTTCAATGCTCACCGACCCCGCCCTTGATGCCGGAAGGCACGAGTTCAGAATCCGCACCTATCTGGGGCGCATACTGCCCCCCGATGAGCTGCCGGTTATTGCCACAGATGACACGCTGGTAATAGATAAAAGCGTGAAAAAATTCATACCGCCTGTGCGGGAAATATACCCTGTCATGATAGGCAGTATGTCGGTTGGTGCGCTTTCCCCCACAATGTGGGAGGGCCTTGCTATGGGCATTACGTACTTAAACGAAGTAGAGGGTATGCCTGTTGTGATGTGCTCCGGTGAGGGCGGTATGCCGCTTAGGCTATTAAAATCAAGATTTATAAAATATTTTATACCTCAGATAGCATCAGGGTACTTTGGCTGGGATGAAATTATCAGGGCGATTCCTCACATGGTGGAAGACCCCTGCGCTATAGAGATAAAGTACGGACAGGGAGCAAAGCCCGGTGACGGCGGCCTTCTTATGGGACACAAAGTTTTAAAGCTGATATCGGAAATCCGGGGAGTGCCAATCGGGGTGGATTTACCCTCACCGCCCACGCACCAGACAAAGTATTCTATCGAGGAGGCCGTGGCTAAGATGATTCAGTCTATGTACATGGCATGGGGCTTTAGAGTGCCGGTGTATCCTAAAATATCGGGCTCAAGAACTGCCAAGTCGGTTCTTAACAACCTGGTGAGAAACCCATTTGCAGCTGCGCTTTCAATTGACGGTGAGGACGGAGGCACTGGGGCTGCGTATAACGTATCAATGGATAAGATGGGGCACCCGATAGCTTCAAACATTCGGGACTGCTACCTTGATCTGGTTAAAGCCGGTAAGCAAAACGAAATCCCGCTGATTGCCGCAGGCGGTGTCGGTAAAAAGGGCAATCTTGCAGCCAATGCCGCCTCACTTATCATGCTTGGCGCATCAGCTGTATCCATCGGTAAGTACATGATGCAGGGTGCGGCAGGGTGTCTGGGGGATGAAAACAACCGCTGTAATGTTTGCAACATCGGAAGGTGTCCGCGTGGGATAACCACTCAGGACCCTAAGCTCTACAGACGGCTGGACTCGGAAAAGGTGGCGGAGAGGGTTGTTGAAATTTATAAATCGCTGGATGTTGAGCTTAAGAAGATATTTGCACCCCTGGGCAGAAGCACAGAGCTTCCCATTGGAATGTCCGACGCTATCAGTGCCGATGACCCTGCTGTTGCTGAAAGACTTGATATCAGCTATGTGTGTTAAGTGCTCAGGAGCCGCAGGCAGGAGTCAGCGACTCACGGCGTAAGCGATTTTATAACATTAATATTAAGAGGCTGGATAGAAAACTATGAGTAAGATAACGATACATGGCAAGACAGAGGGCGGCAGGGTACCGTCGAGAGTTCTTGAGGAGATGCTGCAAGCCGGCGTAGAGCAGGGTTGTCGAGAAATAACCGTAATCGCTGATGGACAGCACGGCATAGGTGGGCGCATATGGCCTCGCGGAGAGCCTGTGCGTTTTAGAGTTGAGGGCTCACCCGGGCAGCGGCTGGGCAGCATGGGAATGTTCGGCACAGAGATAGTGGTTCATGGCAGTTCTTCAGACGATACAGGGTGGCTTAACTGTGGAGCTAAAATCACAGTATTAGGGGATGTTACAAACGGCGCCCATAATGCTGCGGCCCAGGGTATTTTATACGTACAGGGCGGCGGCGGCGCACGCTGTGACACCATGACTAAGCATAATCCAAAACAGCCCCCTCCGCAATCATGGTACTTCAGAGACGTCGGGGATACCTTTGCGGAGTTTAAGGCTGGTGGGATAGCAGTTGTCTGTGGTGTAAATCCTAAAAACCCGCTCAGTGTTCTTGGCTACAGACCCTGTGTTGGAATGGTCGGAGGGGTTGTCTATTTCAGAGGGCGTATAAGCGGCTACAGTGAGGAGGATGTTAAACTCCTTGATCTTACCGATGCAGACTGGAATTGGATGCTCCCTAAGATGAAAACCTACCTTACGGCGATAGACAGGACTGAGCACTATAGTGAATTGACCTCAGACAGAGCCGCCTGGAAAAAGCTGATTCCATACACCGCAGCGGAGCGTTCCAAAAAGAGCGCATTTAAAATGACAATCGGTAATTTTAAAACAAACATTTGGGAAAAGGAGGTTGGCAAGGGCGGTATATTTGCCGAGTATGTCAGCCATCCGCTTACTCCCATTCCTTATATAACCACAGGCAATGACAGAAGGTACAAACCGCTGTGGAGTAACAAGAAGTATGCCCCGCCGTGTCAGGGAAATTGCCCCAGCGGCATCCCGACACAAAAGAGGGCCGCCCTTATCAGAGAAGATAAACTTGAGGAAGCCCTTGAGCTTATTCTTGAGTACTCACCGCTTCCGGCGACAGTTTGCGGCGAAATTTGCCCCAACCTTTGTATGGATGCCTGCACAAGGGGTCATCTCGATAAGCCGTTAAACATTAAAGGGCTTGGTAAGGCCAGCCTAAACGTTAAGGCACCAAAGAAAGAGCCTCCCACCGGCAAAAAGATTGCGGTATTAGGAGGCGGTCCGGCAGGACTTTCGGCGGCGTGGCAGCTTGCCCTCAAAGGACACGATGTGGAGATTTATGAGGAAGCTGATGAGATAGGTGGAAAACTGGAGTTATCCATCCCACGGGATAGACTACCCCATGAGGTGCTTCAGCACGAGCTTTCACGGATAAAAGAGATAGGAATAAAAGTTCACTATAAAGCAGCCGTTGACTCAACCAAATTTAATGAAATATATGCAAATCACGACATAGTGATAGTGTCTGTCGGAGCGCACAAGCCAAGGAAACTCAATGCGCCTGGGATGGACTCAGCCATTAGCGCCTACGACTTACTGCGCGGGTTAAACACAGGCGTCACCTATGACTTTACCGGCAAGCGGGTAGTCATCATAGGGGCCGGTAACGTGGGTATGGACGTTGCCGCACAGGCTTACCACTGCGGAGCCAAAGAGGTTACTGCTGTGGATGTACAAAAGCCTGCGGCTTTTGGAAAAGAGCTGGAAATAGCGGAGTCGCTGGGTACTAAGGTGGTTTGGCCTAAGTTTACCGACAGATATGTGAAAGAGGAAAATAAGATTTATTTTACAGACGGCGCCTCTATTGATGCCGATGTAGTGATATACTCAATAGGCGATATTCCAAAAACCGACTTTCTGCCGCCCGGCGTTCACACCAATAAAAACGGTTCAATTGAGGCGGATGAGACAGGGCATACCTCAGACGCAAAGGTCTTTGCCATAGGGGATGCTAAAGTGCAAGGCCTTGCAACTCATGCCATCGGCCAGGGCAGACACACAGCCCTTGCAGTGCATACGCTTCTTACCGGAGGAGCATTCTACAGACCTGCCCCTGTGCTGCCAATCCCATATCAAAAGATCAAGGACGTCTATTATGAGGTGTGCAGGGACACCGGTTTCTCGGCAAAAACTGAGGGTCATAAGTGTATGTCCTGTGCCGTGTGCCGTGACTGCCACATGTGTGAGGCAACGTGTTACGTGGGAGCCATAAGCAGAGTGCAACCGGCAGGCGGCGGCTTCGAGTACGTTTCAGATGAAAACATCTGTATCGGCTGCGGGTTTTGTGCTGGAGTCTGTCCTTGCGGTATATGGGAGATGGTGGAAAATAAATGATACCAAGCCGCATTCAATCGCCTAACCTCGTTGGCGTGTGTCAAAAGCTTCTCAGCGTCTCCCTTAAAGGGGAATCCCCTATGAGGGGAGGAGTCGCTTTCTCCCAGCCGCCTGTGTTTACTTCTGACTGCAACTTGGTATAAGACAGGATTAAATTAAAAATTGGAAAAAGGAGTTTAAACAATGGCAAGTGTACACAAATTACCCGGCTCTCCGTGGAGGGCGATAATTGAAAGCGCCATGTATGCTAATTCAGTAAAAAAAACTAATTTAAATGAACTCTACGAATATGCTGTAAGGCAGCCGGAGGTGGTGGTAACAACTGAACCCATGTATAAACCTGAGCAATTCGGCCTCCCAGCTGATGCTAAAGTGTTGGTGTCAAATGACGGGCGTATCGTAGGAAGAACGGCTAAGGCCAGAAGGCTTGTGCGTGAGATGGGCAAAGACAAGGATATGTACCTTACGATCTTAAGGGAAGCCATATATAACTTTAACAAAAAGCCGGCCTTTGTACTTGAGGGAATAGTCGGCCTGCACCATGACTTTATGATGAAAGCATATCTCATAAGCCCGCAGACGGACGCTAAAAACATGCTTGACTGGGTTTTTAACTTCACTCCGTGGATGAAACCATGGACGGATACTTATGAAAAATCAAGGGTGCTTGATGAACCTGATATTATGGTGCTTGCAGACCAGGACTGGAGCCACCCGGACTATCCCGACGGCCTTATCATAGTGGATGAGATGCAAAACTGTATCGCCATTTTGGGACTCAGATACTTTGGTGAACGTAAAAAGGGCACTCTGACGCTGGCCTGGACAATAGGAGTAAGACACAACATGGTGGCCTGCCACGGCGGTATTAAAAAGATTGGCAACAGCACCCCGATTGCAGTCTTTGGACTTTCGGGCTCCGGCAAATCATCCATCACCAACAGCCATGACCACGAGGGCACACTCAGAGCCGATGAGGTTGTAACAGTCGTACATGACGACGCTTTTTTAATTGACCTTGATAATAATTTCACTGTAGCCATAGAGCCAAGCCTGTTTGACAAAACAGACGCTGTTAAGTACAACGATCCGCTGATTAAGTACTTCTTCTCGGCGCAAAACGTGGCAATCACAAAACAGCCTGACGGAGAGGTTAAAATAGTCTGTGAGGATGTAAGAAATAATAACGGCAGGTGTATAAAAAGCCGTGATATGTTTAATTACGCCGACCACTGCGAGCGTCCCGGTAAAGTTATTTGGCTTCAAAAGGACCCAAGCCTGCCGCCGATTACAAAGATAAAGAGCAACTGGCTGGCCGTTGCCATGGGGGCATCTCTTAGTACAATGAGGGCAAAAGGGGTTGAAAATGTTGACCCTAAGGAGTTGGAAAAACTCGTTATCGAGCCCTTTGCCAACCCCTTCAGAGTGTTCCCGCTGCTTTGGGACTGTCAGCAGTTTTACAAACTTTTCCAGACCGGCACGGAGTGCTACATCATGAACACTTACGCCTTTGGCCTTGCCGGTAGTTTGATAGATATCCCCAAGAATCTATCGCTTTCTATTGTAACGGAGCTTATGCGCGGCACGATTGAGTGGAGAGACTGGAAGGCTTTCCAGGGGCTTCAGGTGCCTAAAAACGGTAAGGAGCTCTTTGGTCAGGATTACGATAAGAAGTACAAACCCTCGCGGGATGAAAAATACCTTACTTATTTAAGAAACAGGATGCAAGACAGAATCAACTTCCTGTCAAACAAGAGAGAAGGCGGGGATATGGACAGCGCCATAATAGACCCGATAGTGGCGGCTCGTGCAGTTATTGACCATATACTGAGCCCGTTGTGACAGCATATAAGCAGGGGCTTTAAAGTTGGATCCTATAGAGGTACTCCGAACCCTGACAATAGCCGCAATACCCATAGTGGTGGCCATAACCTTTCACGAGGCGGCACACGGCTATGTTGCATGGAAGCTGGGTGACCCTACGGCTAAAGAGATGGGCAGGCTTACACTAAACCCGATAGCTCACATTGACCTTATGGGAACGGTAATAGTGCCGGTAATGCTTTTTATCGGCTCCCATGGAGCTTTCATATTCGGTTCGGCAAAACCTGTGCCGGTTAATTTCGGGAATCTGAGAAATCCACGTAGAGATATGGCATACGTTGCGCTGGCAGGTCCAGTTATGAATATCATTCTGTCCATAATCAGCGTGTTTTTGTTTGTGGTTGTCTTTAAGATATACAACCACTCAGGTAATGAATTCGTGTCCTCTAAGATACTTGTTCCTGTCTCACATATGTTACAGTACAGTATAAGTTTTAACATATTCATAGCGGCCTTTAACTTGATTCCAATACCGCCTCTTGACGGAGGGCGGATTATGGTAAGCATGTTGCCATACAGGTACGCATATCAGCTTTCGCGTCTTGAGCCATACGGCACTTTTATAATACTGGGGTTGTGGTTTCTTGGAGTGCTGCGATTTGTAGTTGTTCCCATTCAAGTTTTAATTCAGATGATAGTACGGATTTTTGTTGATCAGCTTGGGAGGTTTATGTGAAAGAGCGTGTGTTAAGCGGCATGCAGCCTAGCGGATTTTTGCATATCGGAAACTATGTCGGCGCTTTACAGAACTGGGTGAAACTCCAGGACGTCTATGACTGCCACTACTGTGTTGCCGACTGGCACGCACTGACTTCAAATTATGCCAATCCTGCCCTCATTAAAGAATACTCCGCTGATTTGTTGATTAATTTCATAGCCGCCGGTCTTAATCCCGATAAGTGCACTGTGTTTTTACAGTCTAAAGTGATTCAACATGCGGAGTTGCACCTGCTCCTTAGTATGATGACCCCCCTTGGCTGGCTTGAACGTGTGCCCACATATAAGGAAAAGCAAACCGAGGTAAAGGACAAGGATTTAAACACGTATGGTTTTTTAGGCTACCCTGTGCTTCAGGCTGCAGACATTTTAATTTACCGTGCAAAGCATGTCCCTGTCGGCATAGACCAGGTGCCGCATCTTGAGTTTGCACGGGAGATTGCCCGCCGGTTTAACTTTATCTATAACACGGAGGCAATGGTCGAGCCTGAACCGCTTCTGACGGAGTTTCCAAAAGTGGTGGGTGTAGATGGCAGAAAAATGTCCAAGAGCTACGACAATGCCGTGTATCTCTCCGACACGCCCGATATTGTTGAAAAGAAAATCAAAACCATGATGACAGACCCTGCCCGAAAGAGAAAGACTGATAAGGGCGACCCTGAGCAATCGCCGGTTTATGCCCTGCACAAGGTGTTTTCCACAAAAGAGGAGCAGGCTCTGGTTGCGGAAAACTGCCGGGCTGCCGCTTTTGGTTGTCTTGACTGTAAGACGATATTATTAAAAAACATATTTAAAATAATGACGCCGCTATGGGATAAAAGGAAAGAGCTTGAAAACTCTCCCTCCATGCTTTCCGACATAATAGAAGCCGGCAACATCAAGGCGCAAAAGGCAGCCTCGGAAACTATGGAAATAGTACGCAGCGTAATGAATTTTACCTGATACCAATTCGCAGTCAGAAGTATAACGAGGCGGCAAGGAGAAAGCGACGCCTCCCCTCATAGGGGATTCCCCTTTAGGGGAGACGTTGAGGAGCTTTTGACAAGGCCAACGAAGTTAGACGATTGAATGCGGATTGGTAAGAGAAGTGAGGTGTTATATGCCGATTTATGAGTATAACTGTGAAAAATGCAATGAGGACTTTGAACTAATAGTGTTTAGCACTACGGTGGTTAAATGCCCAAATTGTGAAAATAAAGATGTAAGAAAGAAGATGTCGCTCTTTGGAATGGGTGGCGGTAAATCGTCGCCGGAGGGTATGTCCGGTGGTGGCGGTAAAAGTTGTAGCGGTTGTTCGTCAAGCAACTGTAGCACGTGTTGATTAATAAATATGTTCCGTCCCCTTTGAGTTGTAATGGCAGGTTACTCAAATATATCATTAATGTTAATTTGAAGTCCTTCTATGGCTTTAGATGTAACAATGCCTTCAATTGCTGCTACTGAATGTAACTTATATTTATCGTTTTCAATTGTTAAAATCTGAACACTCATAAACTCAGGCAGGACTATCCAGTACTCAGGTACTTTGTATCTCTCATAAATGTCCCTCTTAACCAATGTATCCCTTTCGTAACTCCATGGAGAAACTATCTCGCAAACCATGTCCGGCACACCTCGTACCCAACCACGTACAATTGGCATATTCTCCTTCCTGATAAACAGTATGTCAGGCTGAACCCGGTTAATCCCTTCCTCAAAGATTACATCAAGGGGTGATAAATAAACTTTACCTAATTTATTAGTCTTTACGTGGTGGCGTATAATATCGTATAGATTGCCTACAATATCCTGATGTTTATCAAACGGACTAGGCCCCATTGTTTCCTTTCCGTTGATGATTTCAGTTAAAACCAGGTCTGTCTCTATAGTTTCCGGAATCATTTTTTATATTATCAACAACCTTACGGTTTTGTCAATTACGGGAAGAACCTCGAAATCCTAGTGTACCGGTACTACAGTTGCCCTGCCGTCTTTATGTTTCATAAAAACATGGCTACCTCTCCGCCTTTCTAATTTAAAACCAGCTTTCTGCAAAATTAAAATAAAATGCTTATGTAGTTAACTGCTATGTTGAAATGTCAAGCCTTCTTTTTTTTCTTTTCTAAATTTTCTCCAAAAAT
>JAMOBJ010000048.1 GCA_039908095.1 Nitrospirae bacterium YQR-1 | reverse complement strand
CTCCAACTTTTTTTAGCCACTACATAACAGGCTATATTCAAAAGTTTTCCTCCGTATCTCTTCAAATATACCAAGTTGCTTTATTCCAACTGCTAATTTTAGAATTACCTGTCCTGCATGGCTCACTATCCGCCCTGCTACCTGTATCATCTTCCACCTTAACGTGCCTATCGTGTGTTTGCTCCAGCTTTCAGGACATGACAACCTTTTAAACCCTACAAATAGATTGTAGGCGATAACTTTTATACTCGCTTTTGAATTCATTTTATTTGGTTCTTTCACATTTTGAGTGGGTAAAAGAAAGAATAAGCTCCTGTCGCCTCAAAAGTGGTAGCCTTCAGGTAGCTAAAAATGTCAAGGTTTCTTTCAGAAACCTGCTCCACTTTGTTACGCCCCTACGGGTGACATTTTTTACCTTTCGGCTATGTGAGAATTAGGCAACAGAGGTTACTTCTTACTTTTCTACCCACTCTTTCGGTAAAGAGCCTTTTTTTTTACTTAACCTCTTGGGTGATTTCTTACTTCCTATTATCTCCTTTTATTTCAGCTTCTTTACTCGTTTTTCTCTCCTCTATATCGGATTTCGGGTTAACTATCTCTCTAATTCATAATGTATTACTAATCCATAGCAGTTTTAACAACAAGAACCGAACAAGGCGCCAATGCAACTACTCGTTCGGCTACACTTCCCATTAGGAGTTTCTCTATACCGGTTCTACCGTGTGAGCCCATTATTACCAAGTCTGCGCCTGACTCCATGGAGGCGTTAACCACAGCTTTATAAGGTTCGCCAACAAGTGTGAGGGTTTCAACGTTTACCCCGCATTTAGTGGCATTGTTCCTGACTCTCTCCAGATTTTTCTCAGCCTCGGCTATTTTTTCTTTAGTAGCAGCAACTGAAACTGCGTGAAAACTCTTAACGATAGGGCATCTGGCAGCCATGTTAATAGCCTCGGCTTCAGCGGCCAAACTGAACTTAGAGCCGTCTGTGGCAAGCATAATGTGATCGCCCCTTATCTCCGCCTCTTTGGGTACGACCAGCACCTTGCACGGTGCATAGGCTAAGACTTTTGCCGTCACACTTCCCATTATCATCCTTTTAAGGCCGCTCATTCCGCGCCTTCCCATTATGATTATATCGCTTGTCTTATCTATTGCTTCATCTACAATTCCCCTGTAGGCGTCGGATGTGCGCCGTATGATTATTTCCATCTCTACGTTTTCATCGGCGGCCTTTTCCCTGACATCATCAAAGTAATCATCTAAACGTCTGTCCATAGTCTCTACAAAGGTCATACCACCAGTCTCAAATCCATCATTTAATCCCTGAACATAGAGCATAGTTAACTTAATACCGCAGGACCTGGCAAAGAGAATAGCCTCTTCAACTGCGCCCTTACTATAATCTGAGCCGTCAACAGCCAGAAGAATTGATTTCAACGCTCCCATCAGCTCCTGTCTGTACATGACTTCCATTGATGTTGCTTCCATACCTATATATCCTCCATTTAGGTTGTTATCTTAAGCCTTTTTATATTCCTTTCTCATAGAAAGCATTTTTTCAGCTCGCAGCCCGCTCCAAATGGCCTTCAATATGATAAATGCGCCTATAAAGAGAGCCAACATCATAATTGCAAAACTAGTGTTACTCATTATTTTAAGGGCGCTCTCATTCAGGCCGTTGATTACCTTTAGTTTAGTAAGATAGACAGGAATCATAATGGCGCGGCTTACCAAAACAATCAGCATAATTGTAGCCATAACAACCTTTATCATAAATGGCCTCACATAGGTTGTCCCTATAGCGCCCAGTTGTATGCCAAATAGTGAGCCGCCTAAAATCAACATGGCAAGTCTTATGTCAACAAGGCCGTGAAGCGCGTATTTGAGAGACCCCCCCATACCCATAACAAAAGCTATGACCAGCTCAGTAGCCGAGGCAATGAGGCCGGGAACACCTAATATATACATCATTGAAGGGACGCCCACAAAGCCGCCAACTGCAATAGTTGCGGCTAACATACCGGTTGCAAACCCAAGAGGAAGAGTAAAGAGAATAGATACCTTAGCGTCTATACTCTTAAAGTATATCATCGTGCCTGGGATGTTAACTGTGCGTAACCACATGGCAATCTTAGTCGGTTTCTCCACTGAATCCTGTGTACCGGCTTTTGTTGATTTTATAACGTCTTTGAGAATTATTCCACCCACAATGCCAAGCACTAATACGAAAGCAACGCTTACGTAGAGGTTTGATCCGGCATCCCCGAAGGTGTCTTTTATCCGCTGCTGAATAGAGGCTCCGTAGAGTACCCCCGCCTCGGCTGATACCCCGATTATAAGGCCAAGTTTTACGTCCACCTGCCCGTATCTGTAGCGTTTTATAGCGCCAACGAGCGCTTTGGGAAACTTGTGGCACATGTTGCTTGCCACGGCCACAAGGGCAGGCACTCCAAGACTCATCATCCCCGGCGTTAGTACAAATGCCCCGCCTGAGCCTATAAAACCGCTTACAAGGCCACCGATAAACCCCATCACAAACAGATATACTATCTGCATAGTTCCTAAATCAATAAAATTTGCAGATTCATTTATGATATCATGCATCTAACGTTTACCTCCTTATCCTTTTAGCTTCTATGCCGATTACCGTCCAAAACTCACCTGTAAAACCCCCGTGTACAAATGAAAACAAGAAAGCCGTGGCCACGGGCAATAGTGCGTAAAATCCACCTTTTGAAAAATACCCGATTAGAGTCATTTGTTTTACCAGAAGGACGACATACAACACACATGAAAGGACTGCTAAAATCACAAACTTCATAATACCATTTTTCTTTTTCTCTGTATATCCACCCATTTTTACTTCCTCCTTAAATTTAGTTTAATTTTTAGTTTAATTTTCAGAAGATTTTTGAAACTATGTTCTTACCGCACTTTCTTTAATAACAACCAGCGGACATCTTAAGTTTTTGAACAGGTCAGGGAAATCTCTTTCTTTTTCATATGCTGTAGTGTCCCAGTTGTCAGATGAATCCACGATTACATAAAGAATTTCCTTGTTTGATTCCGTATAGGCTACTATTTCGCTTCTCAGGCTTCCGGTTTTTACTATCAGCCTGTATTTAATACCTTCATTATCGAGCTCTGAAAGGAATGTTTGCAGAGAATTATTCATTTCATTTGTTTTAGATAAGTACAAGATGTCAAGCTCTGCATTTATCCTCTTACAGGTGTTAATTGTGTATAAAAGGGTTTTTCTGTCAATGCTGTTTTCGGTAATGGCAAGCAGTACCCTTCTGCTGTCCATCATAAACTCCCTTGCCGTGTCAAACTCACCTTCCTCTGCAAATGTTACCGCCGTAAACATTTTGTCCATCTTCTCTGAAAACTTTTTCAACACCATTTGTTTTTCCTCCTCATCGGGTTTCTTTTTATTTATCTATAAATCAAAAACCGTGCCAATTTTGTAAGTACCTGATATATAACGATTATTTTAAATATTTTTATATACACGAGATAGTCTTCGATAGTTTGATGTTGCATTATGCAACGTAAAATAAAAGTCTCCTTAAAATAAGAGAAAAGATTGGTGTTGCAAAACAGAAATCTCTGTTGCATTTTGCAACATATTGGTAGTGTAGGGGGTGTATTTTATAAACGTAGTGGTTGATTACAAGTTTTAATTAAATAAAAAAATCTAAGGATTTTGCTGCTTTTGCAATAGCCTTACGAAAGTCATCTGCATTAAAAGGTTTAACAATGAAATCGAAAGCGCCTCTTTCTAATGCCTGCCGTTTTATTTCTGTCATGGCATAACCCGTTATCATGATTACCTTAGTATGTGTTGATTTGCGCTTTGCTGCCTCTAAAATTGCAATACCGTCCACCCCATCCATTCTGATATCTGTTACAACAATGTCGTACTCCTGTTCCATGATTGCGTTAAGTGCGGCTTTTGGATTTTCAAAAGTCTCAACATCACAACCCATCTTTGTTAAAACAGGTTTAAGTCTCTTTCCTACTATCGGCTCATCATCAACCACTAAAACCCTAAGCCGCTTATCCAGCGAGGTTACAACCCCTGTTTTATCTATAAATAATCTGTTTAGTACAGCTATCTTATCTTTACTTAGCTCCTCGCAATTTTTGCTGTAATCTATCTCTATGCCGCCTACATATAATATGTCTATATGGTCCATTACCGCCAAAGTTGCCAATTGCTCTGAAATCCACGGGATTTGATCATTAAAAGCCCTTACAGTAACATTTAAAATGTCATGTCCTTTTTCTGTTTTTGCAATTCTGTGTGTTTTTACCGTCTTATCAAGATATTTTGTAAGTGATTTTAAGTCTGCGTCATTGGGGGGATTGGCACCGGCCACAATTCTGTCATAACAAAGCTTTATTGCCCCACATGCCGGTGAGGACTTTTCATGACCATAGCGTACCATAACACCAAAGTTCCCGGAATCACTGTCATAACCGATATGTGAAAAGTTTAGTATCAACAACTTACCGCCCAGCTTATCAGGGATATGGTGTGCCGCCGGTAAAAGACTCTCATAAGTCTTTGTTTTTGGTAAAAAAATTCCTCCAAATAGTCTCATTCCATAAAACTTTTCCATATGGATAAATTCATCTGTATCATCATATTTTTGGGGATGAAATTTTCTTAATTCACGCTTTATATATTCTATTATTGTAGAACACTGGTCATCCAAACAGGTTATAATTACAAGAATTGCATTTTTACCAAGAAAAATGTCATACTTTTCCATCAATCCTTTTAAACTTTCACATAATTGCGGGATAGTGGCAGATTGCTTTAGAAAAGTTTCATGGTCCATAACATTCTCCTTTGTCAACTACGGTGTGTAGTGTGTTTATATTTAGAACAGCATAAAAAAACAACGGCTGCTATGACCCGGGAGTGTCAGCCGCCCTTAAAACTACCCGCAGCAACTCCTCCGGTTTGAACGGTTTGGCTATAAAATCGTAAGCCCCCTTTTCCATCGCCTGACGTGCCAGTTCCATCATCGCATAGCCTGTTATCATTATTACTTTCGTTCTTTCAGACTTTGCCCGGACCTCACTTAGAATCTCTATACCGTCAATCTCGTTCATTCTTACATCTGTTATGACGATATCAAAATCTTTCTCTTTAATTCTCTGTAGTGCATCCAGCGGATTCTCATACCCCTCGACCAAATAGTTAAGTTTCTCCAGATATGCCTTTAGCCTTTTTACGGCTATGGCCTCATCATCTATAACAAGTATCTGTAGTGTTTTTTCCATTAACGGTTCCTTTCTGTCATTTTAGCAGTGTTTTTTTAAGATAGTTTCTTTTATCTTACTTATCAGCTCTTTGATTTCAATTGGTTTATACAGAAAAGCAGCAGCCGATTTATCTATAAGTGCCAGCTCCTGACCAGGCTCAATCAGTCCTGATAATATGATGATTTCCACTAAAGGGGCTATCTCCTTAAATATTGTAAACGCAGTGACACCATCCATATCCGGCATTTTTAAATCCAAAACAATCACATTATAGCCGGAGTCTTTCTTAAACGCCTCTATTGCCTCAATCGCCGAATAAAAGAAATCCGCCTCAATACCTCTTAACTTTAACCTCTCTGAAAGTACCGATACAAAATCTTTTTCATCGTCAACCAGTAAAACTCTCATTTCACATCCTTAATAATTGCTTAATGTCATATCGTTTCTCTTTAACGGTAAATCTATATTAAAAACGGACCCTTTGCCTGGACTGCTTTGCACAAGTAAAGAACCTCCCAGTTTCTTCACTATTCCGTTAGATATAGAAAGACCAAGCCCTGTCCCCTTACCTCGCTCTTTTGTGGAGAAAAACGGTTCAAAAATATGCTTCTGTTGCTCCTCGCTCATTCCGGAGCCGTTGTCTTTTATAGCTATTATCAACCTTGAATCGTCATTTATATGTGAGGATACCTCTATAATACCGCCCTTTTCCACTGCATCAAAAGCATTATTTATAATATTTAATATCACCTGCTGAAGCTGTCCTTTATCGGTGATAACGCGAGGTAAATCTGAGGAGTAATCCTCTGTTAGTTGAATATTTTTGTATTGCATCTCTTTTTCCAGAAACCCGATAACCTCTCTTATAAGCTCTTTGATATCAACCTCTTCATAGTTTACGTCCATACGGCGGGCAAAACCCAACAGACGATGTGTAATCGTATGGCAACGAGAGACCGCATTGGAAATAGTACCGGCAATGTTTCTAAACTTATTAGCAAGCTCTTTACTTATTCCGCAGTTAGGCATCTCCTCAGTTATTTCTATTATGTCAACTAAAAGACCGGAGTTTTGGTTTATTATGGCAAGCGGATTATTTATCTCATGAGCCACACCGGCGGCAAGCCTGCCTACTGAGGCCATCTTACTAGAATGCTCGATTTCCATCATGGCCGTCTCCCGCTCCTGATGGGCTACTTTTATGCGATTTACCAACAGGTTCGTTATTATTACAGTGACAGTAACCAGTACCACCAGCCCTGCAATATATACGGATAGCAACTCCTTAAAAAAGAATTTGACAATTAAAGTATCCATTTTGGGATGTATTATGTTTACTAAAAGCCATGTTGAACCCCTTATATTTATAAATCCTATAACCTGTCCATTTTTGCCCCCCTCAAATGTTTGAGCGGTATCACCTGATAACTCAGGAACCAATCCTTTATAAGTGTTTAACACATCCCCAAAAAGTTTGGAGGGAGTCTGAAGCAAACCGTTCTTATTAATTAAAAAAACGTCATCTCCTTCCCTTAAAGAAACGTTACGAATTAGCTTTAATAACGAATAAGTGTCAATGGTTGCCCTTATGACTAAATAATCTTGACTTTCAGGCTCAACTATCTTAATTGCTATTGCAAAATGAGGAAGCTTTCTATACCCCAAAAAGACATCGCTTATGTAAGTATCACGCACTATCACTTGTTGAAACCAGTCGTGGTCGGTAAAAGTGTTTCCTTTGATCTTGTATGGTCCTACATAAGATATCATCGTACCCCCGGCATCAATAACACCTATGTCAACTATGTCTCCGAACTCTTTTCTGATATTTGTTAAACACTTATGAAGCGTCTTTTCCTCTTTCAACTGGCTTATGGAGTACTCCGACACGATAAACTTCAACGCCGATAATTTCAT
The DNA here is from genome assembly GCA_039908095.1 of Nitrospirae bacterium YQR-1. Lineage (NCBI taxonomy): Bacteria > Pseudomonadati > Nitrospirota > Nitrospirae bacterium YQR-1. Next base: position 8,281 of record JAMOBJ010000048.1, on the reverse strand, counting down.
ATTCAAAAAATACTCGACGTTATTCCTTGAATTTTTCATCTGCCATCTGAGAAGCTTAGATGTTTCCTGATAGAAAAAACCCTGAAACCAAACTCTGCTTACAAACAAAATAATCATTAAAAAAACTCCCGACAGTCCGAAAATAAAAAGCGTTATATATATTTTGATCCACTTATACCTGTTGGAACTTTGTATTAGTGTGGAAAATCCAAATTTTTCATGTAAAGACTGTATCAATGCCATAATTATTCTTTGTCTTTGTCGTTTTTATTTTTTGATATTTTTTCATAAGCGGCTTTTAAAGTACCCATAAGGTTTTCAAAATTAACAGGTTTCTCAAAGTACTCAAAGGCTCCGAGATTTTTTGCCTGAGCTCTGTCTTCCTCCGAGCCATAACCGGTAAGCATAATAACCTCTATCCCCGGGTATTTATTCTTTATGGTTCGCAGCACTTCAATACCGTCTATGCCCTCCATTTTTAGGTCAAGAACCAGAATTTCCGGCACCTCATCCTCTACTATGTTCAGAGCCTCTTTGCCGCTAAAGACCGCAGCAGAACCTATATCGTGAAGCTTAAGCCTGTTTGAAAGAGTCAGAGCAAAGTCCTTTTCGTCATCCACAACCAACACCTTTGACGGAAGTGTGAAGTCATATCTTCTGTAAATATTGTCATTAAAATTTGGGCCGACCTCAACGGAAACTTCCCTGACATCCGGTAGTGCGGCAACAATCTTTTTTATCTCTTCCTCAAGCTTTTTTAAACGGATTGTGTACTTATCCACAATCACTTTGACACTACCACCGCTGGAGCTTATTTTCAGGTCGTGTCCCTTGTCACAGAGTGCCAGGCGCACATTGGACGATAAAATAAAATCAGCACCCGCAGCCTCGGCACGTGATGTAAAGGCAAGCAGCTTTCTTTGGTTGTTTTCCAATACCAGTTTGAGCGCATCATTTGTTGAGACTACATCTGTCGGTATTAGAATATCGTAAAGGGTACTATCCCACGGAATTTTTTTGAACAGGTACTGTGTCAGAGTGTTTAACCTGTTATCATCTTCCAGGATTGCGGAGGTTATCTCTTTTTCCGGGGCGGCACTGTGTTGTTGTGCTGTTTTGGTCCTGTTGTTTATACCTGTTATGAGACATACTTTTAAATTATGTTGAATTTCCTCAGGTATTATGTGAGCGGAAAAACCTTTAAAAATTATATTATTTTCCCTGACCAGCTCTGAAAAAGCAAGTTGAATATACGCAAGAGCTTTCTCTCTGTCATGAGTAAAATCATTAAAAATAGAAGGTTCATGATACAAAGATTTCTGAAGTTTTTTTACAGTTATATTGTATGCGGCAGATACATTTTCAAGAAATCGCTCCTCAGTTAAAAAACGATAACCTGTCTCCTTTGTAAGATTTCTCTCAAAGTCCTCGTTTGAACACCATGAGCCGCTAAATAGTGTAATTAATGACATGCCTTTCTCCTTATTAACGCTCCGTCAAAGATATTCTTTCCATGTAATTTTCCAGCACATTTATATGTACATCTTTTATGTTGTCCAACGTTTTCAGTATCTCCTTAATTTTGGCAAGACGTTTCTCTTTGTCCAGAGTTTTTGTGTTGATGTAAACAACATCTTCTTCCACTCTTACTGTAAGTTCCGAATCCAGATGTATAAGTGCCGCCTTTACCCTGTAAGCAAGCTCCAGGTTTTTTAAACAGTTTATGGAATACGTCATATGTTGAAACCGCCTGCTTTGCACAGCTTTACAGATAAACTCCACAGCATCATCCTCTGTTATCTGGCCGATATTTATAGTCAAATCGTATAAGGCCGGATTGGAATCATCCGTCTTTAGTACAGCTTTCATCCATTTGGCATGTTCTTTATCATCTTTTTGAATTTTTTTCAGAGCATCTCCCTCACTGATATTTTCATTGGCGGCCCTTCTACGCACCCTTTCGTTTACATCTGCAATTACATAGACTTTAAAAATATGAGAGATACCTGAAACTAAAGTGTGGCCAATGCCGCCACAATACACAATGTTATCCTTTAGAAGGGTCTTCACAAAAACAGCCTGAAAATACGTAAGGTATATAATTCTTTCCTCCAAAGACATACCAAAAAAAGAAGGGGCATGTTTCAGAGCTTTTTCAAGTTTTTCAGAATCAATTCCGTAAGTGGCCGATACGGTATCTATTATATCGTCTTGTAAGTAGTCATATTGCAATTTATTCGCCACCATCTTACAAACATTCTCACCGCCGCTGAAAGAAGGGCTGTTTACCAAAACTATTGACATATTAACCTCACTTATCTTATATAACAAACTCTGATTAAAGGACATTCCCTCTCAGTACTATCTATGTGCGCGGTATGGTGAACTTTGTTAATAGCCTCTGCCTCCGTCCTGAATATCCTGCCCTGTCCTATTTTAGCATAAAGGCTGGTGCGCTTAAACACCTCGATAACCTGATCCTTTAAGCCTGTAAATGAAACATCTATGTTTCTGTCGGCAAGCCTTGTAATTATCGTTCCGAGAGCTTCCTCACCGGAAGCATCTACCTCGTTGATACTCTCACAACAGAAAATAACGTGTCTCAGACCTGGCTTCAAAGCCACCTGTGCAAGCACCTGGTCCTCAAGATAAGAAGTGTTTGCAAAAAACAATGAGCCTTCAAAACTTATTGCCGATATGTGTTCACAACGGTTAAGCCCGTACATATCGCTGTTTCTCAAAGTGCCGTCATCGTGTCTGGACAGAAGTACAACCTGAGGTTTCATGTTACGGTAGAGATAGTGTCCAAGGGAAAACACCACGCCAATAAGAATACCCTTATCAAGGTGGGGTGCAAATGCTAAAGTAAATAAAAAAGTGAGGACACACGCTATGCCGTCATATTTCTGAGCATGCCAAACATGTAGCACACCTTTTATGTTTATTAATCCAATTACCGCCATCATTATGATTGAGGCAAGAACGGACTGAGGCAAATAATAGAGCAGCGGCGTAAAAAACATAAGAGTTAAGATAACAAGAGCACTGGTAAAAACACTTGACAGACCTGTTACAGCACCGGCTTGTAAATTTACAGCGGAGCGTGAAAAAGAGCCGGAAACAGGATAGCTTTGCCCCAGAGAGCCCAAAATATTAGCAAGCCCCTGCCCTGTCAGTTCCTGATTGGGATCAATTCGCTGCCCTGTTCTTGTTGCCATCGCTTTTGCTATTGAAATAGCTTCCATAAAGCCTAATATTGATATTATTATGGCATTTGGAAATATTGTAGTAAAAATGTGTAAATCAAACTTTGGAAAAGCAAAAGTGGGTAATCCCTTTGGTATGGCTCCTAAAACATTCCCTCCGCAGCTTAAAATAATTCCATCATCAGCAATCGGCTTGTTTTTAACAACCATATGATATACCGGAGATTTACTATACGGCTCTCTCAGTTTATACACTACCTTTCCGTCGTTGTCTTTATCAGCCTCAATTTTAAAGTTTCTCAACTGGACCCTAAGAAGCCGTCCTCGTTTTTTTAACTCATCCTTTAGCAGGTTGCTGCGGTCTATTTCTTGTGTAATCTCAAGAGCGGCAATAGAATGTGCTCCTTTAGTTTTTTTGGCCTCTGTCAGTTGGGCATTTGAAGAGGTCAGTTTCTTAGCCAGTTCGTCCGCCTCTTTGACAGCGCTGTTATAATCTCTTATTTTTTCCACTATGTCTTCAGACCTGATAGCTGTAATATTTATCTTCTGTGTTTTCTCAAGGCCGAACATCCACGAAAGGACAGTGGTCAGAACTACCGCAATAAGAACATTTGGAAGCCGTGGATTGATTTTTTTCAACACTATCATAATCGTAAAAGAAAAGACAGCAAAGCCAAGGGTTGGTAAATGTGTATAATCGGCGGCTTCCTTTATTACATTAATGATAGTCTCGTAGTGGTGGTCGGCATTGTCAACGGTCACACCAAGCATGTTACCGAGCTGAGATGTGGCAATAATTATAGCGGCGGCATTGGTAAAGCCTATAACAACCGGATGTGACAGGAAATTTACCACCAGCCCAAGCCTTAATAGTCCTAAAGACAGTTGAAATATTCCGATAGCAAGTGCTAACAGAACCGAATAAGCAATAAAGGCCTCTCCTCCTTTTGTAGCCAAAGGCTCTAAAGCAGCTGCACTCATCAATGAAACCACGGCGACGGGGCCAGTGGCAAGCTGTCTGCTGCAACCAAAAAGAGCGGCCGTAACAGGGGGCAGAAAAGACGCATAAAGTCCGTAATACGCCGGAAGGCCGGCAAGCTGTGCATAAGCCATAGACTGGGGAATTAAAACCAGCGCAACCGTTATTCCTGATATAAGATCAGCTCTTAAAGTAGTTGAGGAATAGTTTTCAAACCATGCTAAAAAAGGTAAAAAACGCCTTATGATGTTAATAAAACTCATTAGTATAAAGCGCTTAGGTTGCTCACAAAGCGCACCTATAGATAAAAGTCCACTTTGGAAAACAGCCGTTATTTCCTGGTCTGCGACACATTCCACAGCCTTTTGTTCAATTTCTGTGCCAGCAGGCTATAGATACAACATTGATGCTCTAAATAGTGAAGATCAACGTTGCATATTGCAACATGAAATAAAATATTTCAGCAAAAACAATGTCTTATCATTGTTGCATTATACAACAGCTGTATTGCAAAATGTAACAATTCCTGGGTAGAATGCTGCATGTAAGTAGTATTAAAGCGTTATCCAGATACCAGCACAGCGTAATTCGTTTTTTTATCTTTGAGAAATTCCTCGTATGTTATGTTTACAATGAAATCACCGACATCATTAATATACTTATAAATATCGTTTAAGAAGTCCATGTATTGTCGCTTGCTCATACGTAGACTACCTCCTCAAGTATGCACTTTCCTATAAAGGGTTTTAGTGCATTTCTCGTAACAATGTCCACTTTTTTCCCAAGCTTGTCGGCAAGATAATTCTCAAGCTCTATGAACTGGATTAAATCCACCGGCTCGCTAAACTCAACAAGAATATCTATATCGCTTCGTATCTTCTGCTGCCCACGGACATAGGAGCCGAAAACTCCGAAGGCCTTGACCTTGAAGTGGTTCTCAAGGACTTTCCTGTTGAAATTGATTATCGTCTTTATTTCATATATGGTCTTCATATGTTTGTTTCATTTTATTATATCAAATGACGTTGGTTTACATCACTGTTGAAAAATATAAACCCCTGTTGCATTTTGCAACGAATGTGCTATAATTCGGCTTATGTTTAAATGGAAATCGAGTATAAGAAAAAAAATTGTGGCCAGCTACATTGTAATTCTGGTTATGCTCTTTCTGATTTCCATATTTGCCTTCGTAGAGGTTGGATTTATGGAAAGAAAGATAATTTCACTTGAAACGGTATCCGAATTTGTGGATACCGTTCTTGAAGTCAGACGCTTTGAAAAAAATTATTTTCTTTATGAAAAATCAGCAGATAAGGATGAAAATATCAAATATACCTTTAAGGCGGTAGATTTACTTAAAAACAATAAAGAAATTTTTGAAACAGTTGTTAGCAAAAAAAAAATTAATGAAATTGAAGAAAAACTTATACAATACAACAATTTAGTTGAAAACTTTTACAGTTTGTTTATACTTAATACTAAGTTTTCCGAACGTAGCATCTTAGAAAATAAAATAAGAACACTTGGGAAAAGCATAATGACAGAGGCCGAGACCATATCAGAAATCGAAAAAACTCATCATAAACGTACTCTCATAAAGGCACGGTTATTTATTGCCGCCTCAATAGTAGCAGTAACGTTGATATTGATTGTCATAGGGCAGATAATTTCAAAGATGGTCGTAAAACCCCTGAAGCAACTTGAGGAAAGCATGAAAATAATATCGGAAGGCGGATTTGAAAAGCTCCACGTCAACTCAAATGACGGTGAGATACTTTCTTTAATAGACACATTCAATAAAATGCTTCAGGAGATGGAACTAAAACAGCAGCACCTGATTCATTCCGAAAAACTGGCTTCTCTTGGCACACTTCTGTCCGGAGTTGCCCATGAGTTGAATAATCCCCTTTCTAACATATCAACCTCCTGCCAGATACTATCTGAGGAAATTGAAGAGACTGATATGGATTATAAAAAACAACTTATCGGCCAGATAGATGAGCAAACCGTAAGGGCACGTAATATAGTGCGGTCACTTCTTGATTTTTCAAGGAACAAGGAGTTTTCAAAGGAATCAATATCACTTAAAAAGCTGACGGAAGAGGTTCTTGTATTTATAAGAGGCCGTTTACTTAATAAGATGTCAATAATCATTGATATAGCGGAAGATTTAATGATTATTGCAGATAAGCAAAAATTGCAGCAGATTTTTTTAAATCTCATAAGCAATGCAGCAGATGTTATAAATGGGCAGGGACAAATTTCAATAAGCGCCAAATCCAATGCTATGAAATCAGGCGTCACATTGCCTTTTATTGGATTAGATGATGGGCACTGTATAAAAACCAACCGTAAATGTATCCATGAGAGCGAATCTGTTGATATTGAAATAAGCGACACCGGAGAGGGTATACCGGATGAGGTTTTACACAGGATATTTGATCCGTTTTTTACAACAAAAGATGTTGGTAAGGGGGCGGGGCTTGGCCTCTACATTGTACATGAAATAGTGGAAGACCACGGCGGCTGTTTAAGTGTAAAAAGCACGGTAGGGGAGGGTACGACTTTTAAAATCAGACTTCCGTTAAAGGGTAATTTAATTAAAACTCAGGGGTGTTAGCATGGAGATTATTAGAAAAATATTAATTGTTGACGATGAAAAAATAGCGATAGAAAACCTTCAACACATAATGAAAAAGGAATCGTATGATGTGGTAAGCACCCAAAGCGGCTCTCATGCTCTTAAACTCCTAACTGAAAACGATTACGATGTTGTTCTTACTGATTTAAAGATGGAATCTGTAGATGGAATGCAAATACTGAAAAAGTGTAAAGAGCAGAATCCGGACACTGAGGTGATAATAATAACCGGTTATGCAACCCTTGATTCAGCAGTAAAGACGATAAAAGAAGGGGCTTTTTACTACATTGCAAAACCATTTAGGTTGGATGAGGTACGCAAGGTAGTCAAAGAGGCGATGGAGAAGGTTTTACTTAAGAGGGAGAACAAGGCGTTAAAAGAGCAGATAGAAAATATTTCCGGTGGAAGGCGGATAATAACTCAGAACAGAAACATGGAGGAACTCCTAAAGACAGCCCACCGTGTGTCTCCTACAGACTGTAACGTGCTGATAGTGGGGGAGAGCGGCACAGGGAAAGAACTGTTTGCAAGGTTTATCCACAAAAACAGCACAAGAAGTGCCGGGCCGTTTGTCGGTTTAAATTGTAGCACTCTTACCGGTGATCTCCTTGCAAACGAACTCTTTGGCCATGAAAGGGGAGCTTTTACCGGAGCAAGCATGGTTAAAAAGGGGCTTATGGAAATAGCGGAGGGTGGAACATTGTTTTTGGATGAAATAACTGAGATGCCCACGGTCATGCAGGCAAAGCTGCTTAGAGCCATTGCTGAGAGAGAGATTTTAAGAGTGGGCGGCACTGAGGCTGTTGCCATAAATGCAAGATTTATAGCGGCAACAAACAGAGATTTAACCGATTCCATAAAAAGCGGGGATTTCCGCCAGGATCTCTACTATCGCCTGAACGTTGTCTCACTGCATTTACCGCCTCTTTGCCAACGAAAAGACGACATTCCGCTTCTTAGTTATTATTTTTTAAAAAAATACGCATCATTATTTAAAAAGGATATAAGAGAAATCTCACGGGAGGCAATGACTATCTTAACTGAGTACGATTTCCCGGGAAACGTAAGGGAGCTTGAAAACATTATTGAGCGCGGTGTTATCATGGCAAACGGAAATATCCTTTATGAGCGCCATCTGCCGGAGGATATCCGCTCACTGACCATCAAAACGTTCAGGAAGAAACAGGGACGGATTCTTACTCTTGATGAGCAGGAAATGGCATATATTAAATGGGTACTGAATGAAGTCAACGGCAACAAGACCACAGCAGCTGAGACTCTCGGCCTTGACAGGGTGTCCCTCTGGCGAAAACTCAAAAAATATGAACTGACTGATAGTAGCCCTTTTTGAGCCCACTTTGTTAAGGGGGTTTAGGAGTAGAAGTCTCCCTCATGGGAGATTTAGAGGGTGGTTTTTACTGTGTCATACGAATGTTATTGGTACATATCGGACAG
>JAMOBJ010000047.1 GCA_039908095.1 Nitrospirae bacterium YQR-1 | reverse complement strand
GTGATTTGAAGCTTAGTATTTAATGCTGCTACTTTTAAGGCTTTTATTTCTAAAACTTCGCCAATCAATACAAACAGCACTGCTCCAAAGCATTCTTTAAATATTTTATCGTATTGCCCAGGCATTGATTATATTATAATATATTTTGCTCCTAAAGCAAAACGGCGCCTTCCCTCATAGGGGAATCCCCTTTAGGGGAGACGCCACGAAGCTTTTGACGAAACCAACAAAGTTAATCGAATGAATGCAACTTGGTATTAGGCGTTTTTCTTACCTCTATGCCGTGTTCCGGTTTCCCTTTCTACTTGATTTGTCACACATTAATTGTATAGACTTGAGGGGGATGGTTGATTTAAGAGAGAGGGCATTAGAGACGAGGCGCCGGACGTTTGAGACGATATGTAGTGGTGGTGGTGGGCATATACCGGCGTCGTTGTCAATAGTGGAGATATTAACGGTGTTGTATTACGGTGGGAGTTTGAGGGTGGATGCGAGAAATCCCCGTTCCCCTGAGCGGGACAGGTTTATTTTGAGCAAGGGGCACGCATGTGTGTCTTTGTATGTGACACTTGCGGGGTGCGGGTTTTTTAGTGAGGGAGAGTTAGTGAGATTTGGGCGTATGGGGAGCATCCTTGGCGGGCATCCTGATATGTGCAAGGTGCCGGGCATTGAGGCCTCAACCGGAGCACTTGGGCATGGGCTGCCTTTTGGCGTAGGGGTTGCACTGGCCGGAAAGCTTAACCGTGCGGGGTTTAAGGTATTTGTGTTACTGGGTGACGGGGAATGTCAGGAGGGATCAGTTTGGGAGGCGGCCATGTTTGCTCCACACTCAGGGCTTGACAACCTTGTAGTTATTGTGGATTACAATAAAATGCAGGCTATGGATTTTATTGATAACATCATAACTCTTGAGCCTTTTGCCGATAAGTGGAGGGCTTTTAACTGGGAAGTCATAGAGACGGACGGCCACGATATGGAAAGGCTGGCGGAGATTTTTAACTCAACGCCGATAACCCCAGGCAAACCTACACTGGTTATTGCCCATACAATAAAGGGCAAGGGCATATCCTACATGGAAAATGTACCGCTGTGGCACTTCAGAATGCCCAATGAAGAGGAAATGAGAATTGCTAAGGCGGAACTTGGGCTGCAAAATTAACATGTATTAATCGCCGTGAAGGTCATGTAAAGACGGGTGATGTTCAATGTCCGATTCAAGTTTTGAAATATCTATATAAGGTGACAGCAGTTTTTTTGTTTCATCATTTTTAGCCATATCTAAAAGTATCTTAGCATACAGCACCTCCGATATGTGGTCAAAGTCGAGAAATTCCCCCGAGTTTTCCGAAATGGGCGTATTTGTATAATCCAGCAGGGCAATCCCATACTCGTGTGCAATTTGTTTAACGGTTACAGGAAATTCTTTCCAAAACTTTTGTCTGTGTTTGTCATTAATAAATTTATAATAGAAATAATCATCAATCGGAGGGAGTATGATAATCAGTGGAATATTATTTTTAACGCACAATGACAAAAAACGCCGGAATTTATTTAATTCCCTTTTTATTATATAGTTTCCTCTGTGTTTGCCGGCTTTTTCGATAATTTGAAACTGTTGTTCTTTGTCGTATTGTACCGGATTATCAATCCACTGGTGATACCTCATACTGCCGTCATTTCTGAATCCACCGATACGCCTTGCACCAAGGCCGACAAAGGTTCGCCCCGATACGGCTTCCACAGAATTTAAACTTACAAGGGCGTCATAAAAAAAGGGGTCCTTCCATGCGTTTTGAAGGATATAGAGCTGACTGAGAAGAAATTCTTTTTTGTATATGACATATGTGTTATAGTCGGCAATAAAGAAATACAATGCATCCGGTAAGCTGTTTTTAATGCGCTCTCTGATGCTTGTGCCGTCGCTTTGCTGCTCAAAGAAAAACCAGTCAAGGCCGAAGATAATTAACTCCGGTTTTTTAACCTTTATTAACTCCTCTACGGCGTCGTCGGCCTCTGAAAAAGTATAAACGACCATTCCCATATTATAAAATTCATTTTCCTTTAACTTATTGAAAACTTTACCGGTTATTTGTGTAACACGTGATGAGCCCAGAGCCACCACCTTAGGGGATAGTCTTTTGGCAATGCTTGTTTTAATATGATGTTCAGCGCTGTAGTAGCCGCTTAACCATAAAATTTTTTTTCCCTGACGGTTAAACTCAGCAATATCCCCGCCGTATAACAACTCTCCCACCTGCCTGAGTTTATACACATAGTATGCGGCAGGAGGGATTGACAGCAAAACAGCAAACAGAGCAAGGAGTACGTACTTACTCATAAATTTTATAAAAGCTGTAAAATCACTGCTTATCATTATTATTCCTAAAAGTTAAAATAAATAAATGGTTTATTTGTAAAAGAGCCCAGAAAAAACAGTATAAATAAAACAGCCCAGCCGAAAAAATACATAAAGGCGGGGCTACGGGCTCCAAAATCAATAATGCAACAGCGGTTGCGTTGCTGGTATTCAAACGTTATAAGCATCAGCATTATTAATAAGAGCACACCGGAGGGGGTTTCCGGCGGAGTATAAATAAACGGTTCAGTCAGCAGGTTTTGCCCATTGGAAAAAGTAAAAATCCTTTTAAGAATAACAAATCCGTCGTCAATGGACTTAGCTCTGAAAAAGACCCACGTAAGACAAATCATGTTGAAACATATGAAAGCGTTAAAGAGTTTCAAAAGCCCTCTGTCTGACTTAAAGGGTGGTTTAAAATAGTACATAACGCCGTTTAGAAATCCCCACATAATAAAAGTCCAGTTAGCGCCGTGCCAAAAGCCGCTTACGACAAAAGTTAACAGCACGTTAACGATATTTCTGATTTTACCGCAGCGGTTACCTCCCAAAAGGGAGATATAAAAGTACTTTGAAAACCATGACGTAAGAGATATGTGCCAGCGCTTCCAGAATTCCCTTACAGAGAGGGCTAAATACGGGGAGTTAAAATTAGTCATGAGATTGATTCCAAACATGGCGGCAGTGCCGATAGCAATGTATGAATAACCGGCAAAGTCTCCGTATATTTGAAAGGCAAAGCAATAGGCGGCAAAAATCAAAGTAGGCGCTGAGTACATCTGCGGGGCGGCCATAACCTGGTTTACAAAGGGAGCCATATTGTCGGCAACCACACATTTTAGAAAATATCCTAAAATTATAAATTTTAAACCCTCATAGGCTTGTTTAGCGTCAAAGCTCCGTGCTCTTTCCACCTGCGGCATCAGATGAGCGGCTCTTTCAATGGGGCCTGCCACAAGTTGGGGGAAAAATGATTTAAACAGGGCAAAGGAAAGGAAATTGCGGCAGCCGGGGACTTCCCCCTTATACACATCAATTATGTAACTTGTCGCCTGAAATGTAAAAAAACTTATTCCCAGCGGCAGTACCAAATTTAGCGTATATGCGGAGATACTAAAACCAAGTGTTGTTAGAAATCCAATAAGGCTTTGAGAAAAAAAGTTGAAATATTTAAAGATAATCAGGGTCCCTGCATTAAAAATTATTCCCGCCGTTAATAACTGCTTTCTTCTGTGAGATACAACAGGCAACCATAGTCCGACGAAATAATTCACTACGGTAAAAAGAAACAGAAGCGCAAGGAAACGATAGTTCCACCAGCCGTAAAAGAAATAGCTTGCAGCTAAGAGAAGCAGATTCCTACCGGTGTTACTTTTTATAAACCAGTAAACGGATACTACGATAATGAAAAAAAACAGAAACGCAAGGCTGTTAAAAAGCATGGAGTTTATTTAATACCAAGTTGCATTCATTGGATTAACTAAAGTGCAAGATTTTCTAAAGTGATTTTCTTAAAAACTTCTTTACTACCGACATGAGTTATGGCATCTAAAATCTCTACTCCTGCTATTTTCCCTTCCGTATCATAGTCTATTGCTACTCCATCTGCAACATGTTCTGTTGTTACTGTAGTTTCGATAAATCTTATATAAAGTGTATCTACTTCCGGATCATAAGTTATTCTCATATTCTAGCCCTCTTTATTAAAAAAATAAGCATATACTGTTATTACAACCATTTCTGTCTCCTCTTCAATAAATATCGGTTTCACCTGCTTAAATGCATAAAACTTATTATTCCAGTTTTTTCCATAAGTATATGTCTTAACCGCTTGATACCTATTATTATTGGCAAACTCCCATTGAGATGTCATTATTGTTTCAATTACCTCTTTTTCATCAACTCCTCTATAAAATAACTGTTCCCTTGCGTGTTTTGATAATCTTATGGGTTTCATAAAACTAATAAATTTCTTTTATTGTGCTTTTATTCATTAGATAGACATGCTCATTATTTTATTCATTAAAAATTTTTAAACTACTCAAAGATATCCCTGATATTAATTTGAAGTCCTTCAATGATCTTAGATGTAACTGTACCCTCAAATGCTGCCATTGAATGTAGCTTATACTTATCATCTTCTATGGTTAATATTTCGACAGTTTGTAGTTCGGGTATAACAATCCAATACTCAGGGACTTTATATCTTTCGTAGATACCTCTTTTTACTTCTGTATCCTTTTCAAAAGTACCCGGTGATACTATCTCACAAACCATATCGGGAACGCCTCTTATCCAGTCCTGAAAGATACTCATATTCTCTTTCCTTATAAATATAATATCAGGTTGAAGGCGGTTAACCCCATCCTCAAAAATTATATCTAAAGGCGAATAATATACTTTTCCTAATCCATTTGTTTTTACATGATTCCAAATAATACCATTTAAATTGCTACTAACATTTTGATGTCTCCCAAACGGACTTGGACCCATTATTTCCACTCCATTGATTATTTCTGTTAAGTCAAAATCTCTTTCTATGGTTTGCATAAAAAAATTATATCACTTGAGGGGAGGGTTTGTCGATGGTATAACCCGAAATCCGACATAGAGGAGAGGAAAACGAGTAACGGAACTACAAAGGCAATATGCGTAATTTTGACTTACTTTATAGCTTAGTTTATAATTTAAACATGAAAGTAAATATTAGTGAAGCTTATAGAAGGCCGCCCGGGTGAGAAACGCCTATATAAAGGCGCTCTATGAGCTGACAGGCCGCAATGAGAAAATCATCTCTCTGATAGCGGACAACGGGGCCATAGTCTTTGACAAGTACCGGGAGGCTTATCCCCAAAGGCTTATCAATGCCGGCATAGCCGAGGCTAACATGATAAGCATGGCGGCAGGCATGGCCTCCGCAGGCTTCATACCCTTTGCATATACCATTTCCAACTTTATCACCTTTAGGGCATACGAGCAGGTGAGAAACGACCTCTGCCTGCAGCACATGAATGTTAAACTGGTGGGTATCGGAGTCGGCTTTGCCTACAGTAACCTGGGCCCGACCCACCACAACACAGAGGACATAACCGTGATGAGAGTGCTTCCGGGGCTGACCATATTTTCACCCTCAGACCCCCTTGAAACGTATAATGCAACTGTGGCGGCCTCTGAAATCAACGGCCCCGTCTATTTAAGAATCACCACTGGAGGTACGCCAAAGATTTACAACACCCCGTATGATTTTAAACCCGGCCTGGGTGTTACACTGACAGAGGGCGGAGACGTCACTATAATAGCCACAGGCTCAATTGTACACGAAACCCTGCAGGCCGTGGATATTCTTAAAAACTCCGGCATAAACGCAAAACTGATAAACATCCACACGATAAAACCCTTTGACAGGGAAATTGTACTGAAAGCAATGAGAGAAACCGGCATTATCCTCTCCGTGGAAGAACACTCTGTAACGGGCGGCCTTGGCGGCTGCATAGCGGAAATAATCGCCGAAACAGGCCGCAGCGTTAAATTCAAACGGCTCGGGTTAAATGATTCCTTCCCACAGGGCTACGGCACTTATGACGAAATGAGAAGGGCCAACGGCCTCGATAAAAGCAGTATTGTCAATGAGGTCAATGCTTTGTTGAGAATGAAATAGAGAACCAAGCTGCATATTTAGAAGTAAACACAGTCAGCCGGAGGGATATTATGATTTTCAAGCCCAAAACAGGCATTTTACCGCCACAACAATTGCGGCTATGGGCGGAACTGGATGCAACACCGCCACAGTTTACCCTTTATGGCGGCACGGCGCTTGCCTTGCGGCTGGGGCATCGTACCTCTGTTGATTTTGATTTTTTTTCCAACCAATCCTTTGATCCTGCAGAGCTTACCGAAACCATCCCTTACCTTAAGGGTGCAGAGCAAGTGCAGGTGGCACCCAATACCCTGAAATGCCGCATTGAACGTGACGGCCCCGTGTTAGTGTCCTTTTTTGGCGCTCTTGGCCTGGGTCAGGTGGCGGCCCCTGAGCAGGCTCAAGGGCGTACTATCTACATAGCCTCGCTGCTTGACATTGCAGGGACTAAGGTTGCCGTGGTTCAGAGGCGGGCTGAGGTCAGGGATTATCTCGATATTGATGCACTGTTACAGCATGGTACAGACTTGCCGGTTGCACTTGCTGCAGGACGTATTGTTTATGGACGGAGCTTCAATCCCTTGATTACTTTGAAGGCCCTCAACTTCTTTGATGATGTGCCAACATTACCGGCGGAGGTGCGGAAACGTCTGAGTGCTGCTGTTGAAGCCGTTGATCCAATCCGCCTTCCCAAACTTAGTCCGTTTCTCAGCCGGCAGGATAACAACACGCTATGAAACCACTGTTGCCTGCTACACAGGAGCTTTTAAACGTGGCACGCCGCGTTGTCTGGTTTAAGGAACCGCAGGAGGCGCTATCCGACCCGGTACATTTCCTTGCTCATGTCATGACCTACGGCACGATTGAGGATTTGGCGGCCATTGAGAGTGTTGCAGGAAAAGAAGAGTTCTGCGAGGTGCTTGACACAGCCCCGCCCGGTATCTTTGATAAACACTCGTGGAATTACTGGAACCTCAAATGCGGACGCAAACCCACCCCACCTTTGCCTGTACGCTCCTATAAGCAATCTCCTAAGATAGTACCTTTAACAGAAAATTCTGAGTATGATGAACTTTTACAGTTAGCAGGGATTGGAAGTAGTGGCTTAGGAGATTTAGCAGAGAACCACGATAAATATCTTTATAATTTGAAGCAATAAATCTACCTATGTCTATAGTTTTTATTGATACCAGTGCTTGGGTGGCTTCTTTTGATAACTCTGATAAATATCACTTAGAAGCAGTTGATAGATTGAAACTAATCAAAGAACAAAAAATTAAACTTCTCATGTCTGATTATACACTCTTTTCCAAAAACCCCTGCAACTCATCTACCGAACCGGCTTTCTTGATAAGGTTCTTGAATTCCTCTAATTTATCTATAGTATTTATAACTCTAACCATATTCATCAACTCAAGTCCGGCATAACCAAATTTGAGTTCAAGCATTCCTTCAATACCCTCAAGTAATCCATCACGCTTACCTTTCCTTTCACCGTCAAGTAACCCTTTCCGTTCACCTTCAAACAATCCCCGTTGTCGTCCTTGTTTAAATCTCACATCTCTTTCTAAATTATATACTAATGCCATATCCTCTGCCTCCTTACATACTTCGTTCTGCAAATCCCTTAGTTGTGACAGGACTTCCACCTGCCTTATGTACCTGGCACGAAGCGTTTCTTCCTTCACAAGTTCATTTAGCCGGTTTAATATCTCTCGTATAAATATTTTAACACCTTTCTTCTGATAATTGCACAAAATAGATATAATTACCTCTTGAGGTTTGTCCGAGTATAAAAATTTCTCACAGTCCACACTGCGCATATCGATTAGGTTATACTTGTAGTTCAGAGTATCAGTTTGTATAGTGTCTTTCATCGTTAGCGGTTCGTTGCCTATGTAAAACACATATTGTATCGGTTGTATTCCATGAATTACCGTTATATATGTCCAGTACTCCAACTCCCGATACTCCATCCTTGAATAATTTGTAGCTTGAAATTCAATATGTAAAATTGACTTAGAACCATCCTCAAATTCCACCAGTAAAATAAAATCTGCTTCACGTTCATTTGTTATCTGAAGTTTAGTTTCTATTGCCGTGGATTTAACTATCTTTAATCCAATTACTTCTGTAATTAGGGTATCGACTACATCCTTCAGTATCTCCTTTATAACCTTGTCATAGCGTTTTGGCATTTGGTGTTATTATAACATTTGGGTAAATTAGTGCACTAAAATAAATCTGTGCCAATTTGTTAAGTTTATCAACTCGTTCCGGTTTCGTTCCGGAATACATTCCTAACCCTTTATCCACAAGGGGTTGTGGGGGTCGAATCCTCTACCGTCCATTCAAATTATCATTATATATAGATCAACCCCACCATATTACCTCGTTCTGGAGCTCGCATAAGTGGTGAGGATTAAAATGCCCCGCCCTTTACAAACATTTCCCGCCAAGCGATGATGTGGGCTTGAGTAATTTCCCGCAAATCCCCTGCTGTCTCGATACCGCAAAAGCGGACAAACTCTCCAATGTTTTTACAATTTCATTCATTAAGCAAAATTATCTGTATATTTCCTTCCGATGGCCTACAGAGACAATCCACACCGTAGTTTTCTCTATCCAGTAAATAATACGGTAATCACCGGCCTGTAAGCGGTACTTTCCCTTGAATTTTCCCTCAAGCGGTTTTCCGGCCTCATGGGGATTTTCAGAAAGCCTGTTTAGAGCATTGAGAATTTCCACGGCTGTTTTAGTTTCAATCTGCTTCAGCTCCCTATATGCCCGCACATCCCATTTAACTTGATAAGCCATACTCTTTCAGGACATCCTCGTGAGAGATACTTTCAGAGAGAGAAGCAATTCGCATATCGCTTAAGTGCTCGTCGTACTTATCGAAATACTGTTTTAAGGCCTGCTGAACAATCCAACTTTTGCTCACCTGAAGTTGTTGCGCATAAAACTCCAGTGACTCTATTATATCCACGTCGACTTTTGCAGAAATTATCGTTTTTCTTGTTTTCATGGTATTATATGGTAATACTATTTAATACTATTTTGCAATGTTTCAGTTGATGCAAGCCTTCTGATAATTCACTTTAAAGGAGTGGAGATTTTAAAACCGGAAGAGTTTTTATATCGGTTAAGCATGGTGCAGTCATAAAAGTAAGTGTCATCGTTTTGTCTAATTTTTCTTGCTCTTTCCTTTTCTGTTCCTCTTCTTTCTTTTTTTCCTCTTGTTGCCTCTGCTCCTTTTCCACATCAAAAAGGCTTTTTTGCGTTTGCCAGCCCTCCTGAAAGGCTTTCCAAACAATAGCCCCTTATATCGACCCCGCTTACACGTTTACGATTTACTTTACTCTCAAACACGCAAGCATTTATACAAGTAAGCGCCTTTTTTATTACCATACCAGACGACCTCTTTGTACCACTGTTGCCATGTGCTCCAATGCTCAGTCCTCCGCTCTATCCGGTATGTATGTCCACCCTTTTGCAAATCCGCCGGAGTGCCGCCAGCCAAAGCCCTGTAATAATCCCAGATGTTATAATTTAACTCAATATCGTAATCGGTCTGCTGAAACGGGAGTTTTACCAGCTGATGGTTCAGCCGCAGAGAGTCCTCAAGGAGATTTTCCTCAGGTTCAATTCCGCGCTCCTTCAACAGTGCCAAAAGCAGCGTTTTACTCTCATTATAAAACCGCTTGAGCGTGCCCTCTTTGCATAGTTTAATAAAAATAAACTCATCAGCCGGCCACCATATGCCAAGCCACGCCTCCGATGCGCAGTACTCCGCCCCGCCACTTTGAATATCACGTGCCTTAGATGTAAAAAACTCATTTATTTCATTTATCACCGGCGTATCGGCCCCGCCTTTGACAAACAGCTCCAACATGTCCCTGAACCTGACATTGCAGCGTTTGTGTAGTATAAGAAGCGGTATCTGCAGGAGTTTATCAAAATAAACGAGGGCGGTGGTCCAACAAAACGCCCGCACCTTCAGCCAATCCTCAGGGGGCATGGTGTTTGTGCCGACCACAATTTTTTGCGTCTCTGAACGCCCCGTTACGCCGGAAGCCGCCAAACCCCCGTGGAAATTTATAATCTGTGATTGTTTTACAACAAAACCGTATTGTTTTTGGTAACTCTCCTGTCCCATTTCAGAGTTATCAAGAATAACGAGGTTATTAAACTGTATGCGGTTGTGCTGGCCTTTTTCGATTATCTCTGCAACGCCCGATATAAAACTCTCACATGTCTCCTCGGGCAGTCCCAGGATCACATCCGTGTAGGTTTCAATTTTATCGGTTGAAAACCGGTTTTGAAGCTCTTCAAAAACACGGGTTGAGATGTTTTGCCGGTTAACCGCCTTAAGGGTGGCGGGGTTTAGAGATTGCAGCGACATTGTAACCCCTTTGTTCAATCCGGCGCCGGAGAGTGCTTTTTGTATTTCATAAGTTTTTTCCGTGGAGTTTTTGGTGTTTTGCACGGAAAATGCCTTTGGGTATCCAAATTTAATTTTATTTTTCACAACGTACCTGACTATCTCAATGTCTCTTGGTAAGAGTCCGAAATTGGCGTCACAGCAGTATATAAACTCAATTTTTTTGCTGCTGAACCAGTCAATTTCCCTATGCAGCCGCTCTGTGTCAAAAGAATAGACTTTTTTATTTGTATTGTATCCCCACTGGCAGTATGAGCAGGAAAAAGGGCAGCCGCGGTTTGTCTCCCAGAGGGCTAACCATGTTTCATCGGGGTTGGCCGCCATAAGGGGGTCAAATACGCCGCTTAGGTACGGCGATGGGATAGTGTTTATGTCTATGGCCTTAGGGGCGCATTGCGTGCTTACAAATGTGCCGCCGCCGTCAAGGTAGCTGATAGAGGCAATATTTCTCAGGTTGCTGGTTTTATAGTTTTCAAGGATATTTACAAATACCTCTTCCCCTGCGCCGTGACAGAGGATATCCACATAGGGGTGAGTGCGCAGAAATGCAGCGGCTTTTTCCCTGTTTTCGTAAACGCTGGGGCCGCCCATGATTATAAGTGTGTGAGGGGAGCGCTTCTTAACCTGGGCGGCTATCTCTAAAGAGAGGCGTTCGTTCCAGACATAGAGGCTGAAGGCGGCAACAGCGGCGTCTTTGAGGTGTGAGACCGCCTGCTCCACAGTAACGTTTTTATATATCGGCGTGAGGAAATGGAAATCACCGGGATTTTTCAGGGCGGCCACAGCATAGCTCTGAAGTAATCCCACCGAGAGGGGAAAATAATTCTGATTGGAAAAACTGTTGTTTATCTGAACCAGCCCAATGTGTTGCTTATTTATCACTGTAGTGATTTTTCTTTTTTAAGTGCTCATCGGGGTTATTAATATACCATGTCCATGTAGTCTTAAGCCCCTCGGTGAGGGTGGTCTTTGGTTGGTAGCCGAGCATGTTTTGTGCTCGGGAAATATCCATTATCCTTTTGGCGACACCGGTTGGTTTTGTGGTGTCAAAGACGTACTCAAAGGGGATAAAAGTGTTTAGTGTTTCGATAAGCGCTCTTATAGAAGTTCCCACGCCGCTTCCCAGATTTACAAGTTCTCCGGCTGTGCCGTGGTACATGGCCAGCACTATGCCCTCGGCCACGTCGCCGCTATAGACAAAGTCACGCTCGGCACTTCCGTCTCCCCATACAATGAGCGGGTTTTCCCTGCCCTGGTGCAGTCTGTAGAGTAAGGAGGGAATTACCAGACTTACCTCCGGGTCAAAATTATCCCCCTCGCCATAGACATGAGCCGGCGCCACAATTGAGAAATTCTCCATGCCGTACTGCGTCTTATAGGCGCCAATCTGAAGCTCTCCCATTCTCTTTGCCCAGCCTGCAAAATCCATCGGTTTGGAGTCGCACCTGAAATCCGACTCCCGCAAAATCCCCGCCTCCTCATATATCCCTATCGTGCTGACATATACAACTTTACCGGCCTTATTTATCCGGCACGCCTCAAGCACATTTGTATTTATCATCAGGATAGGAACAAAGTGGCTTGCCGGTTTTGCTTTTGACGTGTAGGCGTTACCCTGGACTCCGGCCAGATGAAACACATAGTCCATGCCTTTAGTGAGTTCCATGCACAAATTAAAATCCGACAGATCACCATAAACATATTCGGCATCGGCGGTTAATTTCAGCGTATCCAGAGATACGCTCTTTATATATGCCCCTGCCAAGGCCAATGTCTCTATGACCTTACGCCCTATCATACCGGTGCCGCCGGTAACCAGTACGTTTTTTTTGTAGAAACTTTTTAAAATTTTCTCTTTTAACATTTATGCTTGTACCATAAAGAGACATCTGCCACCATAAAACACCATCCTTAATACGGCAGCCTCTTTTTTAGTAGAAAGAGGTTATCCAAATATATCTGTGATGGAGATTTGGAGCCCCTCTATCACTTTAGACACAACAACACCCTCAAGTTCTGCAAAGGAGTATTGCTCATACTTACCGTTTTCAATAGTTAGAATCTCGATAGTCTGTAATTCCGGTATGACAATCCAATATTCAGGGACTTTATATTTTTCGTATATCTTTCTCTTAGTGGCGGTATCTTTTTTGTATGTGCCGGGGGAGACTATCTCGCATACCATATCCGGTACGCCCCTTATCCAGTCCTGAAAGATAGTTGAATTTTCATTCTTTATAAACAATACATCGGGTTGAAGCCTGTTGATTCCTTCCTCAAAAATGACGTCAAGCGGTGAAAAATACAACTCTCCCAGTTTGTTTGTTTCTGTATAAGAAAATATTTTCCGTGCAATTTTTGAAGCAATTTTTTGGTGTTTTCCAAATGGGCTAGGCCCCATAATCTCCTCTCCGTCAATGATTTCCGTTAAGTCATAATCCCTTTCTAATGCTTCCATGTTAACAGTCTATTACCAAACTTACGGTTTTGTCAATATCGGCGGGCTGGCACAGTCACCGGTGCTCAGTGCATAAAGGGCGGTTATAGTATAAGGCTCTTGTGTGATAAGTACCACTCAACAGTGTCTTTAACACCCTCATCGAGTGTAATTAGGGGTTTAAAACCAAGCAGAGACTGAGCCTTTTCGATGCTGACGGCTCTATAAGGGATTTTAGTGGGTTTTGATGAGTCAAATACAATTTCGGCGGCGGAGTGTCCGCAGGCGTCTATGATAATCCGGAGGAGGTTCTCAATGGTAACACTCTCTCCGCAGCCGATATTTACAGGGTCACATAGCGGGTGTTTTTCAAGCACAGCCAGGGAGCCGCGTGCAAAGTCGGTAATATGTAGAAAGTCGCGGCACTCCTTACCACTGCCCCATACAACAAAAGGGTTTTCCTTATCCAGTGCTCTGCGAATCAAAGAGGGGATAACGTGCCCGGCTTTGAGTGAGAAATTATCCCATCTGCCAAAAACAGCGGTAGGGCGCACAATGGCAATTTGAGTGTCTGAGTTGTTGTGGACATACTCGGCGAGTTTTTCCATATATCTGCGCTGCCAGCCGTAGCCCATATAAGATGGGTGCGGCTGGGCGTCCCACATTTCACTTTCCTTTACCGGATGTTCAAAAGCGGGATAGCACGTGCTGCTGCTGAAAATAAGTACCCTTTGCACCTTTAAGCGCCACGAGGCCTCAAGCACGTTGGATGTTAACACGGAATTGGTAAGCAAAAGCGGCATAAGCTCAAGGGCGGAGACTCCAGCTCCCGCCGTGGCCCCTGCGGCATGGACCACATAATCCACCCCCTCAACCGCTCTTAAACAGTCTTGTATTTTTATCAGGTCGGCGGAAACTGTTTCTATATTTTTGTGTTTAATCTGAAGCGGGCGGTTGTGAATGGGGATACGCACACGGGCTCCGTGTTTAAGCAGCTCCTCTGACATGTGTTGTCCTACAAGACCGGTCCCGCCCGTTACAAGCACTAACTTGTTGCAGTAAAACATGTTTCTATCGCTTTTCGTATTGAGCGGGCATCGAGGCCAAACTCCTGCTGCATATCTTTAATGGTGCCGTAACAGCAACAGAACCTCTCCGGCAGCCCGTAGTTTGTCACACGGAGCTGTGGTACCTCACAGATTGCCTCATAAAGCCCGAAAGCGTCGCTTATTACCAGTATGCCGGTATGTTTAAACTCCTTAATGAGGTCTGTATCTATTGGTTTAATTGTGTGGAAATACACGATATTTACATCAAGCCCCTGGGCGGCTTCCAATACGTTTTTTAAAATCGGACCGGCCGTCATAACCGTAAACTTTGAACCCTTGTCTCTTACCACAACCCCCTTACCAAACTCCACGGAAAAGTTATCTACGCCGTGCATGTTGTTTGAGAGGCGAAAGTAGGTGGTCTTACCGTTGTCGTATTGGCTTTGCAGCAGTGTGGCGACCTCTTTATTGCTGCCGGGGACAATTACCTCAATACCGGGCAGCAGCCTTAAGATGGCCACGTCCGTGTAGCAGTGGTGTGAGGGGCCGTCCCATGCGTAATCAAAGGAAGCTCCCCAGGAAAGTATATTGCAGCCAAAATTGTTGTAACACATATCTATTTTTATCTGCTCGTAACTTCGCTCGGTTATAAAGGGGGTAATGGTGTGTACAAAGGGAAGAAACCCCTGTGAGCTTAAGCCCGCCGCTGCGCTTATTATTGTGTTTTCACAAATTCCAAGATTATAGAATCTCTCAGGGTATTTCTCTTTAAAATCATTAAAGAGATACACGCTGACATCGCCAAGGATAAGAACAATTTTGTCATTTACCTCCGCCAGCTGCTTAAGAGTGTCTTTAAACTGAAGCCGCATGTAACTCCTTCAGGAGCTGCTGTAGTTCCTGTTCATTTGGGGATCTTCTGTGCCATGCATAGTGGTTGCCGGTAAAGGTCTTACAGCCGTAACCTTTTACCGTCTCTGCCACTATCACTTTAACAGTGCCGCTTTTTATGGCAACGTGTTTTTTAAGCTCTTCCACATCATGGCCGGCCACCTGGTATGTGTCACAGCCAAAGCCCTCAAAATGCTTGTGGGGATTATGTATCTGAAGCCCCCTCTGGTGCGACATGTTGTTGTCATAAAGTATGGTAAAATTGCTGAGGTTCAAACTTACGGCCACCAGCACGGCCTCCCAGACGCTCCCTTCATTTGCCTCGCCGTCGCCCACTAAAACATACACCTGTCTGTTTTCTTTTTTTATCTTCATGGCAAGTGCCATGCCGACCCCTAACCCTATCCCATGACCCAGAGAGCCGGTTGAGGCCTCAACCCCGGGAATTTTCAACCTGTCGGCATGACAGCCAAACGCTGACTTATATGCCCCAAAGCTATATACATCTTTTATGTCAAAATACCCAAAGTCCGCAAGCACACAGTAATAGCCCAAAGAGCCGTGGCCCTTGCTTAAAATAAAAATATCACGATTTTCCCAGTGCGGATTTTCAGGTCTGTGGTTCATAACACTATAGAGTGCATAGAGAATTTCCACTATTGAAAAGCATGACGGAATGTGCCCCTGGCCACTCTCAAAAGACGCCCTCAGTATGTGCTCCCTTATACTATGGCAAGCCTTAAGCATCAGCCTCTTTTGAATAATATAGTTTCATGGGATTACCGGCGATATAAGTAAATTGATTGTACATAACAAGCTAACTTTGGAGTCCCGGCATATTTCTCAACTCCTCCGGAGAAGATACTTTTTTAATATTATCTTTAATGTACTCCAACTGCCTTAAATTGTCAATGTGATTTATCATATTTATCAGAGACGCCCCTTCAATGCCGAATTTGAGTTCAATTGCCAACTGAATTCCTTCCTGAAGGCCCCTAATCAGTCCCTCTTCTCTTCCCTTCTCTATCCCTTTCTCTATCCCCTTCTCTATCCCTTTCTCTATCCCTTTCTCTATCCCCTCTTCTCTTCCTTTCTCTATCCCTTGCATGTATCTCATGTCACGTTCTATATCATACACTAATGCCATTTCGCTTACCTCCTTATCCAGTTGTTCTTGTAAATTCCGTAA
>JAMOBJ010000046.1 GCA_039908095.1 Nitrospirae bacterium YQR-1 | reverse complement strand
CCTGCGATTGCGGCAGCCGTTTCAGCCGACATACCTCCGGCTATTTTTTCAAGGTCATTTTCGCTTAATTCACCGCTGGTTTATAATCAATGGAGAGGAAGTTATGGGTCCAAGTCCGTTTGGGAGACATCAGGATATTAGCATAAAGATAGTGAAGAAAATACTTTTTTATTTGGAAAAACACGATTTAGGAAAAGTTTATTATTCACCTTTAGATATAATCTTTGAGGATGGGGTCAATAGATTACAACCTGATATACTATTCATCAAGAAAGAGAATATGAGTATTTTTCAGGATTGGGTAAGAGGCGTGCCTGATATGGTTTGTGAAATCGTCTCATCTGGTACTTATGATAAAGATACCGAGGTTAAAAAAGATATTTACGAGAGATATAAAGTTCCAGAGTACTGGATAGTTATGCCAGAAGTTAAAACAGTTGAAATTTTAACCATAGAAAACGGTAAATATAAATTACATTCAATAGCTGCATTTGAAGGAGTTGTTACATCTAAAGTTATTGAAGGACTTCAGGTTGATATCAAGGATATCTTCGAGTAGTTTTTAATTTCTAACAAATAAATTAATGAACTGTTTTTTTATGTCTATCAATGAATAAAAGCACAATAAAAGAGATTTACTTAATAAAATGAGAAGGCAACAAGGAGGTTAACAGATGAGTACATATAAATTTTCAGTAGTAATCGAAAAAGATAAAGATGGCTATTTTGCTTTTTGTCCTAAACTCCAGGGTTGTTACACTCAGGGAGATAACTACGAAGAGGCTATGGAAAATATCAAGGATGCCATACGGCTTCATATAGAAGATAGAACCGAAAGTGGTGAGGAAATACCTCAAACTGAATCGATAAGTCTTACAATGATGGAAGTAGCAGTGTGAGTGATAAACTGCCAAGAATGACTGCTGCTGATCTAATCAGGGTAACTATTCCGTATCATGCAGGGAAGATACTGCACCCCAAAATATTGTCAACCATTCTGCAGGATTATCCCAGGGCTTGCTGAAAGAATCGTGAAAATGGCAGAAGACGAGGTTAAGCACAGACATAAGATAAAGATATTTTTTCAATATTCACATCGGGCGCTGATAATTGCAACAAAAAAAACTTGACGAAATAAAATGTTTGATATATTATTTCTTATACTGAGTTGCATTCAGAAATAAACACAGGCGCAAGGAGCAAGCGACGCATCCCTTACATGGGATTCCTCTTTATGGGAGCATACGCCACGAAGCTTGTGACGAAGCCGACAAAGTTAGACGATTGAATGCAACTTGGTACTAGTGTCATCATAAATAACGGAGGTATATTTATGAAAAAGAAATTAGTATTTAAATTTTTAATGCCAATTGCGGTTTTTATGGTGTTTGCTATGATAATTGTACAGGTTTTTATGATAAGTGTAGTGAAATATTATTCCAAGAATACAGCAAGCAGCCAGATAGAGCATACAATTGAGAGTGTGCTTCAGGTACTGACAACAACTGATGATCTGATGATGATACAGGTGAAACGCTCCATGGAGCACTTAAGAGGGATGTTGGCAACTCTGGGGCAGCCTGTTAGTGGAGGGGTGGTAGAAGTGGCCGGCAAAAAGGTGCCGGATGTAGTGTTTGGCAGCACCGGTCAGGCCAATAATTTTGCAGTAGTGGATTCAGTTGCACAGACTATGGGAGGCTCAGCCACGGTTTTTACAAAAAGTGGCAGCGAATACGTCCGGATATCCACAAACGTAAAAAAAGACGACGGTTCAAGGGCAATAGGCACAATTTTAGCACCTGACGGTAAAGCTGTCAAAGAGATAAACGCCGGTAAACCTTATTACGGAGAGTTAGATATCCTTGGTGCTCCATACATTACCGGTTATGAACCCATTTTTGACAAAAATAAAAACATAATCGGTATAAGCTTTGTTGGATACAAGGTCACAACGCTAAAGGGGCTTGAGACTGTCATCTCGGAATATAAAATACTGAGTAACGGCTTTCTTGCCGTCATTGACGGTAAGGGAAAGGTACGGTTTAGTTCCAGACATGTTACCCCTGAAAAAATTGAAAAATTGATGGGAGCTAAAGATACTGAGTGGGTCTCAGTTGAGAAAGCATTTCCCGCCTGGGATTTTAAAATTGTGGCAGCCTATCCAATAAGTGATCTTAGTGAGATTGTAAATAAATTATTAATTTATGTCTCAATCGGTGTAATTGTATTATTTCTGGTATTTATAGTATTCATTTTGTGGACGGTTAAGAAGACGGTTCTAACGCCTCTTAATAGTATGGTGGCTGTATCAGAGGAGATATCCCGCGGTAATTTAACTGTTAAGATAGAGACGGCAAGACAGGATGAGGTGGGCAGACTTCTGGTTTCGATGAAATTAATGGCGGAGAGGTTAGCGGGTGTGCTTCAGAGAATGCTGGATTCGTCAAAAAACATAATGGTAGTTAGCGGACAGTTAAATGAAGCATCGGTACAAGTGGCTCGAGGTGTGTCTGAGCAGTCAGAACGGTCAACACAAATAGCAGCCTCCTCAGAAGAGATGTCTCAAACAGTAGTCCATATAGCTGAAAACGCCTTACACATAGAGGCAACGGCAAAAGAGACAAGTGAAACGGCAAGGGCAGGGGAGGATATAGTGCTTAAGGCGGTAAATGAGGTAAATGCAATAGCGGGTGTGGTTAATGAGTCTGCCTCTTTGATGTCTTCCCTTGGCCAGAGGTCAAAACAAATTGGGGATATAGTAGGTGTAATTAAAGACATAGCGGATCAGACAAATCTTTTGGCGTTAAATGCTGCAATAGAGGCTGCGCGAGCCGGTGAGCAGGGCAGGGGGTTTGCTGTTGTTGCCGATGAGGTAAGAAAACTGGCTGAGCGTACCGGTAGTGCTACCTCGGAGATAAGCACCATGATAACGGCGATTCAACAAGAGGTGCAAGTTGCTGTGAACTCTATGGACCTTGGTACAAGGAGGGTAGAGGTAGGGGTTCAGTATGCGCGTGAGGCGGGCAATGCCCTGCATGATATTGTGGCCGGTGTGGAGAGTTTTAAAGAAATGGTTCACCAGATAGCTACTGCTACCTCAGAAATGTCTGAAGTGTCAAACCAAATAACATCAAATATAGAAACTATCGCTGATGTTTCAAGAAACACCTCCAGTGTAACTGCAACAATAGACAGGTTGGCGGCGCAACTTAAAGATTTCTCAGGCTCACTTGAGTCAATACTAAGGGAATTTAATCTCGATGATTCTAAACGTTCTGATTATCGGGATAATTCACAAAGAAGGTTGGACCGCTAAGGTTCCCTATAAACGTCCTATGTTATAGGCATCTTTTTTACCTCCTTACTTACTTTCTGTGACAATTCCCGAAATTCAGCCGGTTTCAGTAATTTTACAAATTGCTTACACACTGCCCTATAAATAACTTGCTTATTTATTATAATTTATTATAGAATCTCTGTGGGGTGGCACTATAGATGATTAGTGCTTAGAGATGTTGACAGAGAGGTTGGAATAAAGATAACAGATGGGACACTTATCATATAACAAAACAAAGGAGGTAGTATTGATATGAACTTAACAGGAAAGAAAGTAATAATTACTGGCGGCGGACGCGGAATGGGCAGGCAGTTTGGAACAGACCTCAAGGCAGCCGGTGCAGTGCCTTTTGCAGTTGACGTTATTCAGGAAAACCTTGATTCTTTAAAGGCGGAAACCGGCATAGACGGCGCTATTGTGGATGTTACCAGTGAGGCATCGGTTGAGGCGTTTTTCAATGACTATGTAGCAAAGCATGGAGCACCTGACGTATTGGTTAACAATGCAGGCATAACGGCAGATGGTCTTTTTGTAAGACAAAAGGGTGAAGAGATACAGAAGTTTAAGCTCTCCAACTGGGATAAAGTAATAGCGGTTAACCAGACCGGCGTATTTCTCTGTGCAAGGGAAGCAGCCTACCATATGGTAAAGAATAAAGTTAAGGGAGTAATTATAAATATTTCCTCGATAAGCCGTTCCGGTAACCTTGGCCAGACTAACTACACGGCGACAAAGTCTGCTGTTGACGGAATGACTGTAATCTGGGCAAAGGAGCTTTCCACTTATGGTATCAGAGTTGGCGCAATTGCCCCCGGATATATCAACACCGAGATGGTTGCAAAAATCAGGCAGGATGTTCTCGATAAGATAATTGAAAAAATCCCTGTGGGACGCCTTGGCGAAATGGCTGAGATTTCTCTGGCCGTAAAGTTTATCATCGAAAACGATTTCTTTACCGGCAGAGTAATTGAGGTTGACGGCGGCATGAGGATATAGATTTTAAAACAATCCGACTAATACATGAAAGCCCCTGATTTATATTAAATCAGGGGCTTTTTTTATCCAGATGAAATATTTCGGGTCGTTCTCATACCAACCTGCAGTCAGAAGTAAACACAGGCGGCTGGGAGAAAGCGGCGCCTCCCCTTTAGAGGAGAGTACGCCCCGGAGCTTTTGGCCAAGCCCAACAAAGTTAGACAAATGAAAGCAACTTGGTATCAAGCACTTGACAATTATAAGCCGTTAAATGCTACAATTATGAGTTCAATTCGATAAGCCATGAAGGCTTAGGAGTGGATGAATAACCACTCTTATGCCCTCATGGCTTTTTTTATTGGCTCTGCCGGCATCACTGTTGTTTTTAACGGCAGAGGATTATTTATCTTTTCTGTTAAGGAGGTTTTCTTATGCACATGTCTGATGCGTTGTTGTCACCGGAGGTTGGTGCTGCTTTCTGTGCGGCTACGGCAGGTGTGATAGCCTACAGCTCATATAAACTTAGATCGAGCACGGAAGATAAGCTGGTTCCATTAATGGGCGTACTAGGAGCTTTTGTCTTTGCCCTGCAAATGATAAATTTCTCAATACCACTTACAGGCTCAAGCGGGCACTTTGGCGGTGGCCTCTTACTTGCCATACTGCTTGGCCGCCATGCCGGAGTAATCACAATAGCATCTGTCCTTTTAGTGCAAGCACTGTTTTTTGCAGACGGCGGGATACTTGCCCTTGGAGCAAATGTCTGGAACATGGGCGTTTACTCTTGTTTTATAGCATATCCGGTTTATAAATTTATAACTTCCAGCGTAAACTCACCAAAGAAATTATTTTTTGCCTCTGTGGCAGCCTCTGTGGCAGGATTACAATTCGGTGCTTTCTCTGTGGTACTTCAAACCGCCCTTTCAGGACGCACAGAACTACCGTTTGGGTTATTTGCTATGTTTATGCAGCCCATACACCTTGTTATCGGCATTGTTGAAGGTGTCATTACAGCGGGAATTATCAATTACGTCAAAAAAGAGCGCCCTGAGTTACTTACTCTCACATCATCCAATTCCGGCAGTTATTCACTAAAAAAAATATCCATCGCATTCCTTTTAGCCGCCATTATAACCGGTGGTATAGTTTCGTGGTTTGCCTCAGAGAACCCTGACGGTTTAGAGTGGAGTATCAGTAAGGTTACGGGTAAGCCTGGATTTTCTTATGAGGTAAATAGTACAATTCACAGTCTCACAAAGGTTCTCCATGAAAGGAAAACGGCAATATTTCCAGACTATAATTTTATAACACAAAAATCAGCAAATGCTGAGGCCAATCAGGAAACCGTACACCCTTTTAAGGGTATCAGTGCCGGCAAGTCCATATCAGGGATAATCGGCTCAGTCATGGTGTTAGGGATGGTTGCAGCACTGTCATTTGGAATTAAAACTATAAAGAAAAGGTATTAGGGTATCTTTTGATAAGTTTTGAGAAAGAGTATTTTAATCTTGGTTTTACAGACAAACTTGCATACATGGATGGTTTTATGCAAAGTCTTGATCCAAGAGTAAAAATCATAACCACGGCGGCATTTACCATAATGGTGGTATCATATTCAAAATATGAGCTGACCGGACTTATGGCTTTTTTTCTATTTCCTGTGCTCTGTTGTAATCTAGGAAATGTACCTGTTATGTATGTCCTGAAAAAATTGCTCTGTTTTAGTATATTCCCGCTGATAATCGGAATGTTTAATCCTCTTATAGATACTAACCCTCAGATTTTCTTTATGAATACCGGTATCTCGGGCGGCTGGATTTCACTTGTATCAATTGTTTTTAAATTTCAGTTAACTTTCAGTGCTGCAATCATTCTCATAGCGACAACCCCTCTGCCTCAGATATGTATCGGACTGAAACGTCTGGGAGTGCCTGAGATATTTACATCTCAACTGCTTTTCCTCTACCGGTATATTTTTGTGTTATCTGAGGAGGCGATGAAAATGGCCAGAGCAAGGGGGTTGAGAACCTTCGGAAAAGTTAACATGAGCATAAGGGATTTTACCAATCTTTCAGGATTACTGTTTATAAAAACCTATGAGCGGGCTGAGAGAATTTATCAGGCGATGTTATCCAGAGGGTTTTCAGGCACAGTACGTTCAATAAAAGACATATCCTTTAAACCTGCCGATCTATTTTATTTATTAGTTACAACTACTCTGTTGTTACTATTCAGAGCATATAACCTGGCGGATATTTTAGGTAAAGCAATCATAGGGGGATTATAGGCGTATGAGCCACCATCTGGTAGAGTTTAGGGATGTGTTCTACAGTTATCCCGATGGGACTACGGCGCTGGAGGGCGTCTCTTTCAGGGTGTTGCACGGGGAATCGGTAGGAATAGTTGGAGCTAACGGGGCAGGTAAATCCACGCTGCTTATGCACATAAACGGAACAATCATCCCGTCCGGAGGGGCAATTACCATAGGGGATGTACAATTAAGTGCAAAAACCAGGCAAGATATAAGAAAAAAAGTCGGAGTAGTCTTTCAAAACCCTGATGATCAGCTTTTTATGCCTACGGTGTTTGACGACGTGGCATTTGGCCCTCTGAACTTAGGTCTCAGCACGGATAAGGTAGCAGAGGTAACCTCAGAGGCGTTGTCAAAGGTAGGCTGTCTTGACTTAAAAGACAGAGCACCACACCATCTCTCTAACGGGCAAAAGTGCAGAGTGGCAATTGCAACCGTGCTGGCAATGTCGCCGGACATACTTGTTATGGATGAGCCGTCATCCAACCTCGATCCAAAATCAAGGAGGTTTTTAATTAATCTTCTCAGGAATTTTTATCACACAAGGATAATCGCCTCTCATGATCTGGACCTTATTCTGGATGTGTGTGAGCGTTGCATAGTGATTAAGGAGGGTAAAATAGCGGCGGATAAGCCGGCAACGGAAGTATTGTCGGACTCAAAGCTGCTTAGTGAAAATAACCTTGAATTACCTCTGACCCTTCAGGGGGCAAGGGGGCGGAAACCCGGTAATTGAGACGAGTGCAGGATAGTGGAAAACTGCGGCAGTTACAGATTTTTAGATAAAACCGGTATATGCCGCAGCCGGTTGCTTATTTAAACAGCCTCAACAGCCTTAACCTCGGGGATATCCTGCTTTAATTTAGCCTCAATACCGCCTTTTAAAGTCATCATAGACATAGGACAACTGCCGCATGCGCCCATGAGTTTAACCTTTACGACTCCATCGCTTGTAACGTCAATAAGTTGTACATCTCCACCGTCTCTATTTAGCATAGGCCTTATCAGATTCAGCGTACTTTCCACCTTTGCTCTGTCTAACATCTTAAACCCTCCTGATATAGTGTCTGTTATTTGCGGAGTTTCCACCGCTGCGGTGCTTTCCTGTTAATACCAAGTTGCATTCAATCGTATAACTTCGTTGGCTTTGTCAAAAGCTCCGGGGCGTACTCTCCCCTAAAAGGGAATCCCCCGTAAGGGGAAGCGTTGCTTTCTCCCAGCCGCCTGTGTTTACTTCCGAGTGCAACTTGGTATAATCATTAATGGAACACCGTCGTTACTATTATAATAGATAAGACCATGAAAAAGCTAAAATGATAAAAATCATAAAAAAACGGAAATATTTGTTATATAAATTTTTTGACTTGTTTTTTTGTGTGATTTACATTATTAGAGAGAAAGTTGTATATTGTAGAAATGGCATTTAATTTATCAAAATGCTAATTGTGGCTACCGAGGATTATATTGCTCTAAAAATAAGCCGCCGGGAGGTCTTAAGTGCTTAAGTGCCCAGGATGTAGTAGAGAAATATACAGACCCGGTAATTTCTGTGTATCGTGCGGTATGGCTTTTACAGGGGATGCATTAAAGAAAATCTCCTTTTATTTTGAACTCACAACAGACCTGTCCCACCTTTCTAAGACTGTTGATATAGTACAACAGGATATAAGCAGCATTAACACAAAACTA
The DNA here is from genome assembly GCA_039908095.1 of Nitrospirae bacterium YQR-1. Lineage (NCBI taxonomy): Bacteria > Pseudomonadati > Nitrospirota > Nitrospirae bacterium YQR-1. The sequence continues at coordinate 7,850 of JAMOBJ010000046.1, read as the reverse complement.
GCAGCGTACGAGGAAATATTCAACAGCGAGGTTAAACATCTTCTTGATACTAAGCCTACGGAGACTGTTGAGGCGTCAGAAAAGCCTCAACCTGATATTCCTCCCCAAAAACCGGATGTTACACCTCCACCTGTGAAACAACCCGAACCTGCCACCGATAAGCGTACCAAATCATCTGCTTTGGAGATACGTTTAGGACAGAAGCTGCCTCTTATAATAGGAGTTGTAGCCATAGTGCTTGGAGTGGCATATTTTATAAAGTACTCTTTTGACAGGGGGTGGATAGGTCCGGCAGGCAGAGTAGCGGTTGCCTACCTGGCAGGTTTGTTACTTATGGGGGTAGGGGATACATTCAGAAAGAAGCAGTTGGAAAACTTCGGACTGTCTCTCTTTGGCGGTGGCATTGCCATACTCTATTTCTCAACATATAGCGGATTTCAACTCTATCATCTTTTTGGTGCCCAGGTTGCCTTTACCCTTATGGTCATAACCACTGCTGTTGCCTGTATGATGGCTATCGTTTATGACAGTAAATGGCTTGCCGTCCTTGGCCTCATCGGCGGATTTCTTACTCCGGTTTTAATTTCTACCGGCTCTGACCAACAGATTGCGCTTATGACCTACATGGTAATACTGAATATTGGACTGCTTGCCGTGGCTTTTTATAAGAAGTGGGATATCCTTAACAATCTGGGCTTTTTCTTTACGTATATGCTGTTTTCGGCATGGTTTTTTAAGAATTACGTACCGGGTAAGTTTTGGCCGACAATTATTTATCTTACAATTTTTTACCTGATTTACAGCATAGCACCGATAGCGTATCAGTTTTTTAAGGGTGATGTCGGGAAAAACCGCGGTGTTGTAATCATTGCACCGAACTCATTTATTGCCTTTGGTTTCAGCTATTATGCTATAAAGTTTTACACCTCGGTGGAGTGGGTAAGTGTTGTAACGGTCTTTTACTCGGTGGTGTTTTTATCGCTGGCTAATTTTTTGTATAAACGAGGGAAACACGAAAGAGGCGCTTTTGATATATTAATAAGCCAGTCGGCTCTCTTTTTAGTTATGACAATACCGTTTCTGTTTTCAAAACACTGGACAACAATATTTTGGTCGGCTCAGGCTGTTGCACTTCTGTGGATAGGAACAAGGCTTAAGCGGAAAACTCTTATTTACGGCTCTTATGTGCTCTGCGCTGTGGTAGCGTATTTCTTCTTATATTACGATTATTTACTTTTCTTTGAATATGGCACAACCCGTTTAACTCATGGAAAAAGTTATACTTTTATGATTATAGAGAGATACTTAAAGTCATTTTTTGTGATTACATCGGCTTATATATCCTCAAAGATTATGGCAAAAGACGGCAATGCCACTGTGTCTTCAGTGTTTAAGGCGTTGTTTGGAATACTTCTGTTTGCAGCACTAAACGTTGAGGTGAGTTTGTTTTTTAATGATTACCTGCCTGAGGCCAAAGCGCAGGCTATATCGGTTCTATGGGCTATTTTTTCAGCAGTGTTGATGCTTAAAGGATTTATGATAAAATCTGTAATTTACAGAAAGACAGCGTTTGCGCTTTTTGCCGTAACAATTCTGAAGGTATTTCTCTCTGATATGTCAAAAATGGATGTGCCTTACAGGATTATTTCTTTTATATTTCTCGGCATAATACTAGTTGTCACATCTTTTTTGTACTACAAATACAAGGACAGAATCTTTGAGCCCGCATCTGGTGAGAAGGCTGAGAAGAAAGACGGTAAATTATGAGAGTCCTTGTTGCTATACTGATAACTCTGCTTTTTCCTTTTTCAACTTACAGCGCTGAAAAGAAGTCTGTAAAGAGAACTGATTTTCCATACTATGCCGCCATTACGGGTAATTTCAAAAAAGGTGAACTTTATAAGGCTCACTTAACTGCCGATATTATACAAAAGTCTCGGGGCGGTCTGAACAGATTCAGGTTGTATGACGGCACAGGCAGGGATGTGCCATATGTGATAATAGAAAATATCTTTCCCGGCGAGCCGCTTAAAACATACCACCTGAACGTTATAGATTACTCAATCAAAGACAATGTAACGACAATAACTCTTGAGATGCCGACAGGTGTGACAGACTCTGTTGCTATCCTTGAGCTTAATATTGACGGTAAGGACTTTCATAAAAATGTAAAGCTTTATGGCAGCCAGGATTTAAAAAAAATGGAACCTCTTACCGATGACTCTGTTTATGATTTCACATCTGCGGTAGATTTAAGAAAAACGGCGATAACATTTAAAAAATCAGCATACCGGTATTTTATCTTAAAACTTACAGAGCCTGAGGGTGGTAAACAAAGCGATGAGAACCTCAAGCTGCAATACAAAGGGCTCGACCTTATGACCAATGCCGTGCACAACCAACAACTTAAGATTAACAGTGTTACCGGCCTGACGACGACCGACCCTAAAATGAGATTTGTCTATGACAACAAAACATTTACAGATTTTGAGCTTAACACAGACGGCGGCAATAACAGCATAATAATCGTAAAGGCGGCACTTTCCGCCAACCGGATTAATTTTAATATTTCTAACCCGTACTACAACCGCAGGGTAAACATCTTCAGCAGTGAGACCGGAGATAAGGATTCCTACGTTGTCCTCAGTACCGGCTCTGCGATATACAGCTTTCCGCTTATTGCCGGTGGTCTAACAAGAGACTTTATAGGTTTGAATTCCGGCCATCACATCTTCTATAAGTTTGTAATCGAAAATGGAAACAACCCACCTCTTGAGATTAAGGGAATTAATTTTCAATGGGTTAGCAAAGAGTTGTTTTTTGTAGCTCTTGACGATACTCAGAAATTGTTTTTACGCTTTGGTAATCCGACTGTCACTATGCCTCAGTACGACTTAACGACCTTTATCAGACAGGACACATGGTATGACCGTAAGTATGAAGATGTTAAAATCGGAGATGTCAAAGAGGCGGATGACTATAAACCTGATATTAAAGATAATTACGAAAAACATATTTTAACAATTGTAATTGTTCTGATAGCCCTTATCCTGGGTCAGCGTATATATACGTTAGTTAAAAAAGCCGCTGTTAAATATTGAGTAAGAGGAAGGGGTAGGGGGAGTTCCTTCATCTTACTAAATTACTTTTTGACTGCAACCTGGTATTATTCTTATTGGAATTAACATATTGCAATTTTTTATCTTTGACAGCTAATTGAAATATGGTATAATCGCTCTGTAGCGCAGCTATAAAAATAGAAAAGGAGATATAATAGAAAAAGGAGATATATAATGATGAGAGTAGCTCTGTTGTTTTTTTTCAGCCTGATAGCTACGACAGCTTTTGCTGCAGAAATCCCTCAGGTTGACAAAGCAGACACTGCCTGGATGCTGGTATCTGCCGCCATGGTGCTTCTTATGACTCACGGTTTAGCCCTTTTTTACGGAGGTATGGTCAGGAAAAAGAATGTCCTTGGCACAATTATGCACAGCTTTATCGCAATAGCTCTTGTAAGTGTCCAGTGGATAATTATAGGTTACAGTTTGGCATTCGGCCCTGATATTAAGGGAATAATCGGAGGGCTGGACTGGGCTTTTTTAAACAATGTCGGACTTTCACCTAATCCCGATTATGCTAAAACCGTTCCTCATCTGGCATTCATGATTTATCAGGCTATGTTTGCCGTGATTACGCCTGCTCTTATAAGCGGAGCTTTAGCTGAGCGAATAAAGTTCTCGTCTTTTGTTTTATTCACAGTTTTATGGTCAACGTTTATTTACGCACCTGTTGCCCACTGGGTTTGGGGTAAGGGTGGCTGGCTTGGCGCTCTGGGAGCACTCGACTTCGCAGGCGGAATAGTCGTACACGTTACATCCGGCCTCTCAGCTCTTTCTGCAGCACTTTACATCGGCAAACGGAAGGGCTATCCCCATGAAATAACTCCTCCCCACAACCTGCCTCTTACTGTCATCGGCACGGGTATCTTGTGGTTTGGATGGTTTGGTTTTAACGGAGGCAGTGCTCTGGTCTCAGGCGCACTAAGCACTGTTGCCTTTGTAACCTCCCATATAGCTGCAGTGTCGGCAGTTGTTATCTGGATAACCATAGAGTGGTTTCATCAGGGTAAAGCAACAGTGTTTGGGGCGGCAACAGCCTCAGTAGCGGGGCTGGCCACAATTACCCCTGCCGCCGGCTATGTCTCACCCATGCACGCCTTAATTATCGGTCTGCTGGCCGGGGCGGTTTGCTACACAGCACTTAATCTAAAACCACGTCTGGGTTATGACGACTCACTTGACGCCTTTGGAGTGCACGGTGTAGGGGGCATTATCGGCACCATCTGCGTCGGTGTCTTTGCCTCTTTAGCCATTAACGACGCCGGCGCCAACGGGTTGCTCTTTGGCGGCTCAAAACAGTTTCTTGTACAAACTATGGCCGCCGCCGTTGTAGGAATCTATTCGTTTGTCGTAACAGCCTTACTTCTGAAAATTGTTGATCTTGTAACCGGAGGGGTCAGAGTAAATCATGAAAACGAAACTGAAGGACTCGACGTCACTCAACACGGCGAATCCGGATATTACTTCTAACACCATAAGAGCGATAAAACGAGAAGATTTTGTTAATGCTTTCATTCTTCTTGTACTTGCTTTTGTTATAGTTCTCAGGGCTCCGGTACTTCTTACAAATCCGAGTTTTTTTTCGGAAGAGGGGTTGGCGTATTTTAAATACGCTTACGAGAATTCTTTTATTAAATCCCTTTTTGTAGTTCAACCCGACAGAGGATATTTTGAGATTTTTACAAATGTGGCTATGGCTATGGCCTCTGTTGTGCCTCTTAAGTATGCTCCCCATGTCAGCGCCACTATGGCATTTTGTGCTCAGCTTATTCCACTTGCCGTTGTTTTATGGGGACGCTCTTTTTTCTTTGACAACTATATAAAAAAAATTGTTACACTCTTGATAATAATATTTATCATCTCAACAGGACAGATATGGATAACTGCACGACACTCACAGTTTTTCTTCTTGCTTGTAACATTCTTAATTTTAATTGCCGATGTGCAGGGAGAGACAAAACTTAAAGTGTGGATTTACCGTTTGCTGGTTTTAACAGGAGGTCTTGCCGGTGTGACATCTTGTTATCTGACTCCTGTTTATGTTTATCGTGCTGTTGCCGGAAAATGCCGTGAGTATATAATTCAGGCTGCCATATTGATTTTTACATCACTCTTGCAGATAGCGGTTATACTCCACTCATACTACACAACCGGATTTTCCCAGCGCTTTAATGATAACGACTTTCTAAAGATTTGTTTGGTTTACTTTGTTGAGTATTATTTACAACCCGTGTTTGGCTACGATCTTGTTCTTGTAATATTAAGAAATCTGATCTTTGTCTTTCCGGTGGCTATATTTTTTGTGTGGATGATTTATAAGTCCATTTTAGATGTAAACAGACGTGCGCTTGTTGTGGGGATAATATTTTCTTCAATAATGCTTACACTGACCTCATTGGATATGACAGGAGGGACAAGATATATGTATGCCCCGGGTGTAATGCTGATAGTACTTGTGTTTTCTTATGTGCAGTTTAACAAAAAAACGTTTCTGAAAGTATCGTCTATTGCAGCATTTGCCCTGACTGTAACAGCGCTTACCACTTCTATGATAGAATACAAGCTCAGGATGAAAATATACGTTAATGCCAAATGGCCTGACTGGAAAGCAGAGGTTGCCATATGGGAAAAGGACGAAAACCATCCGATAAAAATATGGCCGCAACTGGATGATTACAAACCGGAAATTAAGCTGACCCGCCAAAAGGGCAAATGATACAAGCTATGGTGTTTATTCTACGTGATACAGATAATCTCAAAAAGGAGAGTTTAAAGTGGAGAAAGGGCATGTTTTTGAAGAATCGGAAAGGGCAGGCTGCTCAGGAATATAAAAAAAATGAACAGTAAACCCCAATATAAATCTGAAGCAGTTGTACTTTATGAAAGAGGAAATGAGATGCCACATATCCCTCGTTTTATGTCACCAGAGGGCAACGGCGGTTGGAGAACAACCACATGGGGGGATTTTCTAAAAAACTCATCGGCACTTGCGCTCTACATGAAATCTCTCGGAGCAGGGCCTGGGGTTAAAGTATCAATATTTGCGAAAAACCGGATTGAATGGACTTTCTCTCTTATGGCAATACACGCCTGCCGTGGGATATTTGTTCCGGTTTACCACTCTAACACCCCTGCCGAGGCTGAGTTTATCATCAATCATTCCGATGCGCAGCTGCTTATAACAGAAAACGACATGCTGCCTGTTGTTTTGCAAATCCTTCCAGGTATTCCCGGCGTTAAACACATCATTGTAATGGGGACGTTTGGGGATGCTTTAAAAATTTTAGAACCTGTTAGAAGTCAAGTACCGGAGTCTTACAAGGAATTTGAAAGCAAATCCGTTTTTTTTGAAGATGCTCTGAGTGAGGGGTGTGCGATTTTAAACAGCAAACAGGATGGTTTTAAAAAGCTGGCTCTTGAGGTTAATCTTGATGATGTTGCTACGATTTTATATACATCCGGGACTACGGGCAGACCCAAAGGTGTGGTTCTCACCCATGAAAATCTCTACAGAAATGCGGCTGATTGGGTAGATGTACTTGGGGTACTTATTCCCAAGCAGCGGGTTGATTTACTATGGCTTCCTATGTCTCACATATTCGGCTGGGGAGAGTACGGCCTTGGCAACACCTTGGGGTTTACAACTTATCTGACAACTCCATGGGAGGTGCTTAAAATAATGCCTGAGGTTAAACCCACCGTCTTTATGAGTGTTCCGGCATACTGGGAAAAATTGTATCTTGACTCAAAAAACACGTCATCCGACATAAATTCCCAGATAGATAAACTGCACGAGCTAACAGGAGGGAAACTTAGTTTTTGCCTCTCCGGCGGCGCCGGCCTTAAAATTGAGGCAAAGGAGTTTTTCTTGAAAGCCGGAATGCTTATAATTGAGGGCTATGGCCTTACTGAATGCTCTCCCACTCTTACGATGAACAGAAGAGATGATTTTGACTTTAACTCTGTCGGAAAACCTTTTCCACATGTGGAGTTAAAATTAGCGGAAGACGGTGAAATTTTGGCTAAAGGGCCTAACATATTTGCTCAGTACTACAAAGACCCTGAGGCTACCTCCGAGGCATTTACTGTGGATGGATGGTTTAAAACCGGAGACCTCGGGGTTTTTAACGAGCGTGGGTTTTTAAAAATAAAAGGCAGAAAAAAAGAGATAATCGTAACCTCCGGAGGTAAAAACATCTCCCCTCAGTTGATAGAGGCAATGTTTAAGGACGACCCGTTTATTGAACACATTGTGTTATATGGTGATGAGAGAAAATATCTTACCGCATTGGTTACTCTTAAAGAGGAAGCTGTTAAATCTTATGCTAACACCATAGGGATTCATTTTTCCGGTTTCGATGAACTAACTAAACACGCAGCCATAGATGAAATTGTCCGCAAAAGCATTGACAATGTAAATGAGAACCTTGCTTCTTTTGAAACGATAAAAAAATTCTATATCCACAGCGGCCACCTTACGGTATCAGATGGATTCCTGACGCCCTCACTCAAACTTAAACGAAAAAGAGTTATTGACACGTTCAGTAAACTGCTTGATATGTTATATGAGCAATAGAGAGGGGTAATACCAAGTTGCAGTCAATTCAATCGTCTAACTTTGTTGGGTAAGCGTTTATTCCTAAATTAATCTAATTGCTTATGTAGTTAACTCCGGCAGAGTTTTTTTATCATCTAATGATGCAGAGAAAAGACTGGATTGTCGCTCGTAGG
>JAMOBJ010000045.1 GCA_039908095.1 Nitrospirae bacterium YQR-1 | reverse complement strand
GTGGCATCCAATGACAGTAAAAAGAATACTCACGGAGGCGGCATAATGGATAACAAGGATAAAAACGTAACACACCGTCGGGTTTGTTACACGTATTTCATCCAGTACACGGAAGTAAGCCTCTTAAAATTGGTTTACAAAAGCATCTTATGAAAATCGGTGGAATTGATGAAAAGAAATTATAGGTATTTTATTTTTAATATTATTTTTGTGAATAAATTCATGGCAGTCATCGCATAAAACTACTATATTTTCTATGTTGTCGTTTGGCCGGTTGGTGGTGTATCTTGTGTGGTGTGCTTGAAGGTTCATAGCTGATGAACAGGGTATCTTGAGTTATAGCGTTAAGGAGTCTTCTTGAAGTGTGTATTCTCCAACGCAGGTTTTTTCCACACGGCCATTTCAAAATATTCACCGGTATGTGGAATAAAAAGTGTAGGTCCTCCAATGTTTATATAACCGCTTTTTTTTATTTTATCTTCCGAAATAAGCCACATGCCCTCTCCTTTATCAAGAAATAAAATGTCAAAGTGGTTATTTTCAACCATTGAACTTATTGATTTCAGATAGTTGTTCAACAGTTCAGAATAATTGAATGGAAACATGTGTTGTAACAAATTAATTTTGTTAAATGCCTTAGTCACTTTAGAGGCATAATACGTTGCCCCTGAGTCATATACAGGCTTTTCAATTAATAACAATGATACGCTTAATGGTGTGGATGCCAGTACATTTCTATGATATTTTACGGTATAGTTTGCCATTTTCCAATCAAGCCTCCAATCTGGGTTATAGAATCTCCATGTAGGACTTTCCTTCATTCTATAGTATTGCCTTACAAACCAATTTTTTGCATCTGTTTGATATAAGTAAAAACCTGTAGTAAAATAATATGAACTAAACAAATTCATGATTATTAAGGGTATAACTATGAAGTGTGCATAGTTCTTAAAAGGAATATTTTTGAAAATAAAAATAATTAGAAAAGGCATTAATAATTGAAAGATATAAGTCATATATGAACCATCATAACCGCCAAGTAAAAAAATAATCACTAACAAAGAAGTAATCATACAATATGTAAATATTGAACAATTAATAGAAAATAAAGGTTGCTTATAATTGGCTGGACTGAGTGTATCTAAAATCATTATTTTTATAGACTTGAAAGAAATAAAATTAAAATTATCGATACTTCTGTATAATTTGTATAGCACTATGCAGACAAGTATTATTGTTAATCCCGTACTGTGATAGAGAATAAGACTCTTAATCTGTAAATAAAGAAAAGATATACTATAATGTCCTGCCCCGAATTGTGTAATCAAAGTATTATAAAAAAACATTTCCAAATAACGATTAACTATAACAGCTATAGAGAAAAATGAAAGAAAAAATAAAAACGTAAATGTGATAGCTTTTTTCTTAGATACAAAAAGAAAGACATATGACAAAACCATGATGACGCCCAAAATAAAGTATTGTTTTGTATAAAAAGCAAATATTCCAAAAAGTATAGATAAAAGCAAACCACCTTTTGAATAGCTGTAACGCCATGGCAGGTAAATACTCATCAGAAAAAAAAACATACCTATGCTATCTGGTCTGGAGATAGATGTTACAGAATAAAGCAAAGAAGCATACAATATTACTATTGCAGGAAATATGTAAATAATTCTGATTTTTTTGCGATACATAATATAGAAGACAACAAGGCAGGAAAGCAATATGCCCAAAGCTGAAACTATTCTGTGAATAAGTAAAGCGGGTGTTAACCTTATGGTAGAGTTGTCGAAAACAGAGGTAAACTTCATAAAAAAAACAGCAATTACATTGTAAACAAAACCATAATAATTCAGGTACATTGGCTGGTTGGCTATATCAAATGGATTCCCACCTTTAGTGATTAAATCAGTAGATAGTAACTGAACGCCTTCTCTGTATTCCAAAATAAACGGATATGCTATTATGTTGTAATGATAATCAAACAGCCTGTAAAAAACTATAAAAGTGGAAAATCCCAATAAGGACAACAAAAAAATCTCAACTAATTTTTTCATTTAACCCCCAACATAATTAAAATTTTTACTACAATACGTTACGTATTAACCGGAGTATTTCTTTCAAATCCCCAGTATATGTTCCACACCCTTTAGCGGTATTATCAGCCACTGCGGGCGGTTATTAAGTTCATAGCCTAACTCATAAACAGCCTTTTCAAGCAGGAATATTCTTAGCAGATTTTCAAATTCAACCCGATCTGAGGGTATAAATCCGGGGTTTCCTACCGCCTTTAAGTATGAGCTTAGAAAAATCCCGCTTATATGAAAATACCATATATCCGCCCATGGCGTTAACTCTTGTATGTCCCTTTGTGTAAAAAATGACGTTTTTAACAAGGTGCTGTATGGGGCATAGTGGAGGGAGCGGATCATACCGGCAAGGTCCCTCAACGGAGACCTCTTTAATCGCCTGCCGGAAAGTGAACGCAGAGGCTCACCTTCAAAATCTATAATTACAAACTCATTACCTTTCCAGAGCACCTGCCCAAGGTGGTAATCCCCGTGGATTCGTATTTTTGAAGCGGTTATTTTCATATCAACAAATAACCTGAAGACCTGTAGTACATTCTTTTCATGCTCAAGAATATGCAGGGATTGTTCTCTGACTGGTTCAGGGAGCGTCTTTAGGTTTTTCCGCAGAAGCGCGAAATTCCTCTTCGCCATGCTCTGCATGGACTGGTACAGAGAGCGCTGGTAAAGGGTGCTGAAGGGCTCCGGGGTAAAGTCCGGGTTATTGTTGTCTGTGGCAAGGGTGAGGTGTAAATCCGCCGTGGTTTTGCCAAGAACCCCGACCAGCTCTAAAAACCTTATCCCTATAAGTTCTACTAAAATTTTGGGTATATTATCGTAATTGACCTCCAGCAAACTCTTGTGTACAACCTTAATATCTGCGGCATCAGCTTTTGAGGAGAGGATGTTTTCATAAAATCTTGTTATATTCCCTGTAGTGTAGCTCCACGCATCCCCCTCGTTCTGTACATAGCTCTGAAGATTGGCGATAAAAATCGGTTCAGTCAACTGATTGTGTTTATATTCCAGTGAGCCCATAAAAACAGGTATATTCTTGAGGATGGGGCTGCCATTGTCTTTTTCCGCTATAAAGCGTACCAGCTCTATGTCAGGGTTTACGCCTTCTTCGAGCTTTCTGAAAAGTTTCATAATAAGTTTTTTTTCAAACAATAGAGAGCTGTTACTCTGGTCTGCCTTAAGCACCTGTGATGACTCAATGTTGTAGTAACTATCACCGTGATGTTTCATTCTTCTTTCGTAAAAAGCACTCAACTGTCCGTTTACGCCTTTTATGGATTTCCTCTTTATGATAAATGACAGCAATGCTCTCCTGAAGCTGTCATCATATGTGGCGTCGAAAATTATACCCTCGCCGTAGCCGGTTTTAACATTTGCAATTACTGCAAAGGGGTAATCATCAAGCAGTGATTTAGAGTCCGGCAAATTTGCAAAAGAAATCGGCAACAAGTACATCTCAGGCAGTCCCTTAGAGTAGGTCATTTTGATTAGCAGAATATGGGTAACGGTGACAGAGCTGCTAAAAACTATATCTTCCATAATCTCGGTATCATGAATTTTTCTTGCCTTACCGGCAAACCATCTGCAAGTGGACAAATAAGATGGCAGCACTTCTTTTTCAAGTATCTTTTTCGGCTTGCCATAAAAAACCTCTTCAAACTTGCCGGTCATTTCCAATAATCTCACCTTACTCATGTGTGCTTTTTTGGCAAATATCTTCTCATCTTTCAGGACAAAACGGAAATAATCATAACCGGTCAGAGTAAAGGATTTGAGGATTTCATCGGACTTGCACACTTCCCTGTAAGTCAGTATAAGCTATGAGACCGCTGCAATCCTTATCAGGATAGAACTCCCGCAGCAGCTTTAGGTACTCTTGTAGTTGCACCTTGTACTTATCCTCATCGTGGGCCCTGCCGGTTTTGTAATCAATCACACATACACTGCTGCCGTCAATTATCACCCTGTCCATTCTAAACGTATGCCCTGCGCTTGTTGCATACTGCTGCTCTCTTTTTACCACTCTTACCTCTGAGTGCATAAACCACAATTTGATTTCTCTCCGTTGTAAAAACTCCCACAATATCTCCGCTGTTTCTTTCACATCGTAGAAATTTCCAAATTCACAGTTTACATTTTCAATAATCTCGCAGAGCATGTCCTTAAACTCATCGTCTATGTAGTCAACAAAATACAGTATGCGGTGAATAAAATCTCCCCTTTGCTTTTCCCCGATATTTATAGGCTCAAGGCTGATACCAAAGTGGTAAGGAGGCCTGAGTGTGTGACGTATGGGCAGGATATTTGAAGTATCCTCAGCCTCTTTAGCGGCAACAGCTGCTTTAGTGCCGATCTCTTTGCAGCTCTCCGGGAATAGTTCAAACGGATACTTATCTCTCTCATTTACAACAAGTATTACGTAGAGCTCTCTTTTTGCCCTTGTCAGTGTTACGTAAAGAGTGTTCAGCTTGTTTACAAGCTCTTTGGTTTTCTCCTTGTCATATAAGTCTTTAAGCGGAGATTTCTCGTCGTAGTGTGAAATGGCATCGAGAATTTTTTGGTTTAATTTAAGAAGGGTAACAGATTCATCTCCATCCAGAATATAGTCAAGCGTCTTGTTTTTCTGCCCGTATAAAATCACAACCGTAACCGGAAATCCAAGCCCCTTGGACTTATGTACAGTCATAACCGACACGGCATCCTCAGTCTTAGGCACATCAATATTCCACTGTACAGATGTGCCCTCGCTGTCGGCTGCAAAACTTACAAAGTCCCTGAGGCTATTTGTACCGCTGTCCTCAAAGGTTTTAATCACCTCAAGGATTTTAACCAAAGATGCCTCAGAGGCGGTTAATTCCTTGTTTGCCAAATCAAATACCTTAAAAACTCTGTAAATCTCAGTGACAAGGTCATAGAGGGGGAAGTATCCGGCAGAGTTAAAGAGCGCCTCAAAGTATTCGCTCCAGAGAGCAGGGTAATCATGCTGAAAGGCTTTATAGAGTGGGATGTGGCCGCTGCGGTGATTAAAAATAAATTGGCGTATTTCTGTTAAAGTGATTTTTTGGTTATTGAGATTACCCGCCGCTGCAAAAATCCTGCCGCTTATAAATGTTGCAAAGGACAGATCATCCACAGGGGAATCCAGAAAATTAAGAAGGGCTACAACCTCAAGAGCCACATTTGTTTTTCTTATGTCAAGACTGCTATATGATATAAAAGGGACAGCCTGAGCATTGTTAGTTAAACTCTCTGCACCTTTTTCATTAAGCCATGTGGAAATAGTAACTACATCATCGTTTCTCATAGTAAGCAGTGCGATGTCTTTATAATTATATCCCCTTTTTTTTAAATCATCCAAGATTTCATATAGTTTTAACTTTTCGGGCTCCGTCTCATTGGTCTCATCGGCGGTGGTATTGACAATATCCACTTTAACAAATCCGCCTGCAGAGGCGCTGTCTTTGGCGCTTTGGTTATAGTTGGAGAGGCCGCTTAAGCGGGCGGCAAAATCATATTTTTCATTTTGTGGCAAGGTGGTTTTAAAGACCGTCTCGTTAAAGTCAAGGATAGGCTTTTCAGACCTGAAATTAACACCAAGTTCCATCACTCGTTGCTCTGCCGCCGGAAACGGACTTTGTGATTCAAACGATTTCATAATACTGTAGTCGGCATCCCTGAAGCCGTAAATTGCCTGCTTGGTATCCCCAACGGCAAAGAGGCTGCCGCCCTGGGACAGGGAATTTTCAATGAGCGGGTAGAGGTTTTTCCACTGAATCGGTGATGTGTCCTGAAACTCGTCAATCAGATAGTGGTAAATCGTTTCACCGATTCTGAAATACACATCGGGCACGATATCTCTGTCTATATATAGGGAGAGTTTTTTGCTTATGTCTTCAATAAAAACCTTTCCCTTTTGTTTTTTGGCACGTGCAAGGGTGCCGGCAAAAGCCTCGTATGCTCTTATAAAGGGTAGAAAATAAGTCCGGCTGAAAATCTCTGCAAATTGCCCGATAAGGGAAGTCAGCTCTCTCCACTGTGTGATTGTCTGTTCATAGAGGAGTGCCTCTGCCGGGTTTTTTTTAGCAGGCTTTGTAACAGGAGGATTCTTCAGTCCACGCTTTATTATATCGGCATACTTCCCCCTTTCCACTTCCCTTACTATCTCACTAAAGGAGCTGTTTTTACTTCTTGTAAGGCCGGTACCGGAAATAAATGTGTTAAGTCTGAGGGCGGCATCTTTTATGTTCTTTTTTATTTTCTCTGCATCGGCGGAGTTTACACAGACAATATGCTGTGACCTTGTTGCCGCTATTTTCTTATATATTTTCTTTATTTCCTCTAAAATCACACTTGAGGGGTCCCACAAAAAACGGGAGTCTTCCGTGCGGTTTTCCATAATTATCCTGATTATATCTTCAATCAGCGCAGCCTCTGTTGAGTTTTCCCTGACACTACGCAAAAACACCTCAAAGGCATACTCCATCAGGGCGTCTCCATTTAAGAGGATTTCAAAGTCAGGTTCATATCCAAGGTCAAGCACGGAAGCCTTAAACACAGAGGCCATAAAACTATCTATGGTTTTAACCTGAAAATCCGTGTAGTGGTTTAATAGTTCATCAATCAGAGCTGCCGCCCTGGCCCTGATTTCATCATCAGGAAGGTTTATTATCTCAGCAATTTCGGATTTTCCTGATTTATAATCAAGGCATATTTCCTTTAACCACAAGACAATACGCCCTCTCATCTCCCTGGCTGCATTGTTTGAAAACGTGACGGCAAGGATATTTCTTAGGCGATTTTGTGGTATTTTATTTGAAAGGATAAACTGGACATACCTCTTGGTAAGGGTATGTGTCTTACCGGACCCTGCAGATGCTTTGAGGACCACAACATGTGGAAACACCTCAGTGTCATCACACTTAAGCACCACCTCGGCCATATAGTTTTTAGGCTACACGATAACTATTTGCCTGCAACAACTGTGAAGGGGTTATCTTTTAAAACCATATTCATCCTGTAAGGCGACCCGGTAAGGACAAATCCGGCAACCCCCTTTTCACCTATGCTCTGTCCATGATATACCCACTTACCTGTCCAGGATATCTGCACCTGCACTGTGCCCCCTTTAATATCCACCCATAGTGGGGTAAAGGATAACTCGGCTGAGGAAAAGCCCATAGACTTAACGGTAAAGTTGGAAGAAAAACCCTCTTCTGAAGTATATCTTCTAAGGGAACTCTCATCTTTTTTAATATAGGCTGTTTTGACCTTCTCTATTGTCTCTATAGCCTCCTGTGCCGTCAGTGATTCCATGGAAACAGGCTTTACCTCTTTCTTGCTGCACGACATAAATAAAAAAAATGCCATTACTGACAACACAAATATCCTCTTCATTTTATAAACTCCTCATAACTTATGATCAAAGCGATAAACCGCTTGTTATTCATCATCTTTACCGTCTTTTGCGGTTTCATCCGCCGTTACACTTCTTACTTGCAGGAAAGCCTTAGCCTCCTCAACCTTTACAGGAAGGGTAGCTAAAATTTCCATGCCTTTTTGAGCGCTTAGGCTGAGCCGCTTCCAGTCTGTATCAGTAAGACCCTCCATAACCGGAGATGCTATATCGTCGTCAAAACCGTTGGTTTTACAGTAGTAGTTGGCAATGTAAACAACCGGTACCATCGGTGTTTTCTCGTTTCCACCGGTTATGTCGTGGTGGTACCGGATGGCTTTAACCAAATCTGGAGACAGTGCCCACTTCTCGGCTATCAATGCACCAATTTCTGAATGGTCCATAGAAAAAAATTTCTTTTCTTTAACAATTAGCTTTCCGTATTCAGTTGTTTTTTTGACAATCGGGAAGTAATCCCGAGAAAAATGCTTGATTAAAAATATCTTTCCTATATCATGTATCAATCCTGCTATGAAAAACTCCTCTTGTTTAGTCGGGTCGCTGACAACTGACTTTGAAAGCAGTTTACAGGCCACTGCGGTGGCAAGACTGTGCTCCCAGAATTTATCAACATTAAAAGAAGCACCGTGGGATGGATTAAACGACGACAACACCTCGGCACTCAATGCAAGATTTTTAATGGTGTTCATTCCCAGCAGGATAATGGCACGATTTATAGAGGTAACCTTTTGTGCAATACCGAAATATGCGGAGTTGATTAAATTTAACACCTTTGTGGTAAGTGTCGGGTCCAGCTTGACTACCTGCACAAGATCTGCCGCTGATGAGCTGTCATTGTTAGTGAGAGACACTATCTTAGCAATCGTCGGTGACAGTGCCGGTATCTTTTCTATGTATGCTAATATCTTTTTTTGCATATAAAACCACCCTTTAGGAAACACATTAAACCCACACTCCTGATTCCAACACAATTATAGCATAAACAATTGTTTTTTTACAGTTTTTTTGTCAAGAAATAAAATATTTTAGCATCTCCTTTGTCTTTGGGTCATACACTGAAGGGACTTTAGGCGTGTGTCAACTCTCGCACTTATGAATATCTTTATCCGTGTCTGAGACCATAGCCTCTGCAAAGGTTGCCATCTCTCTGTAAATCTTCAGGGAGGCATCCAACACTGTCATTGCAAGCGCCGCTCCGGTACCCTCGCCGAGTCTCATGTTAAAATCAAAAAGCGGTTCAACTCCCATATGGGTTAAAAGGGGCCTGTGTCCTCCTTCCTGAGACATATGGCTGCCTATCAAGTATGCTGCCACCTTCTTATCTATTGCACAGGCTATCGCCGCCCCGGCAGATGATATAAACCCATCCACCACTACGGGTATTCCCAGGGATGCGGCCCCGATACAAAGTCCCGCAATTCCTCCGATTTCCGCCCCTCCGACTTTTGACAGCACATCAAGGCCATCCAGTTTGTCCGGTTTGTTTAGTGATAGTGCGCTCTCTATTACCTTTATTTTCTTAATAAGCGACTCATCATCTATTCCCGTACCGCGGCTTGTCACCGCCTTTGGAGACAGCCCTGTCAGTACCGCTGTTATAGCTGAAGACGGCGTTGTGTTCCCTATTCCCATATCCCCTGTGCCAAATAAACGATACCCTTTGGCAGCATACTCCAGAGCCAGCGATATGCCGGCCTCAATGGTTTTTGTTGCCTCATCTCTGCTCATAGCCGGACCCTTTGTCATATTATTTGTACCGGAGACTACTTTTTTGTTGATTAATCCAGGACAGTCTTTAAAAACAAAATTAACCCCCATGTCTATCACAAAAACGTCTGCCCCGGCATGTCCGGCTAATACGTTTATTCCCGCCCCTCCTCTTAAAAAATTAAATACCATCTGAGGGGTTACCTCCGAGGGATAAGCTGACACACCCTCTTGCACCACACCATGGTCACCGGCAAATACAAAAATACCCTTTTTCGGCATCTCCGGCATATCTGTTTGGTATATGGCACAAAGCGCTTTGGCAAAGGCCTCGAGTTTTCCAAGGCTGCCACGGGGTTTTGTTAAACTATCCAGCCGCTGCTGTGCCAATTTGATGTATTTGTCGTCCAATAGCTTTATCTTGGCTGTCGCCTCTGTGATTGTCATTTAAATCCAGTCTCCTCTGTAGTTTGTGTTTTTGCTATTATAACGTATTTAGCTATTGTAATGCCAAGCTGCAGTCAGAAGTAAACACAGGTAGCTGGGAGAAAGCGACCTATAGTACACCCCTGAGCTTTTGACAAAACCAACGAAGTTAGACGATTAAATGCAGCTTGGTATGAGCCGTGATATGTGTATATTAGCTCTGAAGCATAACAAGCAGCTGTTGCAGCTTATTTAAAATTAGTGTTATGGTCTTTTAAAAATTTAAGATATTTATTCAAATCGTTATCTTTTAACAGGTGCTCTTGCAGGAAGTATTCGCCGATAGGTTTTTGGCTTTTTTGTTGCTGCCAAAGCAGCATATTACACTGGAAAGGAGTTATTATTTTAAGGCGGATGAGTACTTCCCCAATCTTTTCGCCTCTTTGTTTTGATCTCATTATTTCAGTTATTTTGTCCTCACTAAGCCATCCCCACCGCGAGGCAATCTCCCCAACCTTTTGACGCTGCTTTGTCTGCCACACAATGGCTGCTATTAAGTCCTTCCACGATACCAGCCCTGAATAATATAAATACTCCCCAATACGCAGCACCCTTCTGGGCAGATTTTGCTGTGTTTGAAAAGAACATGTTGAAGCAGTTTTTGAACCTATGGTGAAGCGGTCTCCGGCTGTCTTTGTATTCCATGAGTATTTGTCACCTGAAGTGCCGCCGCTATGTTGGCTGTTTTTATTTTGCCATGTGCCGCCTCCGGTGCTGCCGCTGTTTGTTGTATTACTCCAGCTACGAGGAGGCTCCTTAGGCTTCCACGAGTTGTTGTTGTAGTTTGGAGCTGTGGTGTTTGTATAGATTCCTCTTAGTTGATAGCCGTTTTCCCTGAGTTTTAAATACTTACTAAGTTTTTCATAAGCCTCTGCAACACTACGGAAATCCACATTGAGGTTTCTTAAATAATCTTTACCCAGAGCGGCTACTCTGTCGGGATGGGTAAGCAGCGCCATCTTTCTGTAAGCACTCTTCACCCCAGAGGGTTGAATGTATTCCAAAAACTTCCTGTCTATCCTTACATCAGTACCAAAGAGTACTCTGCAAGCGTCATAAAGCTCCGCCTCGTTAGCTACATCAGCCATATGCGTATTTTAATTTTAAATCTTTGCGTTAGTCAAGTATTTTGTAAACATGTGTAGCAGTAAAGAAGCCAGAGCGCCCATAAAATTGAAAAAGACATCCCAAAGGGAAAAACTCCTCCAGGGAACAAAAAACTGTACTATTTCTATAAAAAATCCATAAGAAGTTGAAAAAACAACTGAGATAAGAGGTTTTTGACTGACAAGGAAGTAAAACATTACAGACGTTAAAAAATATAACCCAAAATGGACTAATTTATCAAAATTATCAGGGGCCTTAACCTCCGGTACCGGTACAACAGATACGATTAGTATAATTACAGTCCATATTATAAATGCAAGCTTACGCCCTCGCTTATATTTAAATAAATAAGTATTATCGTTAAATCCTTTTCCCATGAGCAGTTACAGTGCCATTATGTTATACGCAACGGAGATAAAATATCAATCTATAAAATATTCTAATCATTTCTCTTGACAAGCAGATAACTAAAAGGGTATAAAGTAGGTGTCCGTTTTTAATGGCAGCAAATATTTAGTAAGGAGTTTTTAAGTATGGCGTTAGAAGGAACAGTGAAGTGGTTTAACAAGACCAAGGGTTATGGTTTTATTTCAAGAAGTGAAGGTGCAGACGTATTTGTGCACTACACGTCAATTCAGGGTAATGGATTTAAAACGTTGGAAGAGGGGCAGCGTGTCTCTTTTGAGATTATTGAAGACAATAAGGGGTTAAAAGCTACAGAGGTAACACCTGTAGACTAGCACAGCTCAGAGCTAACCCTGTGATAAAAGTTATTCGAATTTTTAAGTACGGGAATTAATTTACTTTATAACTGCGGAGGGGCGTGGAGGTCAGCAGACCTCCTCAAACCCCTTACCGTTCCATCTGAAACACTTGTAGTTGTTAATTATTCCAAGTCTGACCGAGATAACTACTTGTAGAGCCTCAGGGAATTCCGGTTCACCAAACACTGTCTGGGCGGCTATGTCCTCCTCGGAAAAATATGCTTCGTGGTCAGGGTGTGAATGGTAAAACGCTACAACCTTTTCTCCAACACTCTTTGCCTCTGAAAATATTCTTTCAGCCTCATCCCTGTCTATAGCGTAGGCTATTGCCGCCGTACGACAATATGTTTTAGGGTCTTTTGCATGAAGCTCATTCTGAATGTTTCTGCACTGATGGACAGTCTCTGAATGCTCATTTTTAGTTATAATTCCGCAGCACTCCTCAGGATACGTGCTTACGGCATGATTAAATATTTGAAATAGAGCCTTTCTGCTAAGTGTTACCCTGTGCATAGTATTTTATACTAAAAAAATGCCATAAAAGTAAAGTTGCCGTTGAAAGACACAATGGGGCAATGGTTTGGATTTTTGCGCTGATATAACTTATTGCGTACAATGTTCACCCCTAATTGTTCATTGTGCATATCCTGTAGAACAGTCTGTAAAGTCTCTTAGTGTGAGATCATTTTTTCAGGCTTAACATGACGGGTGAATTCATCCTCGCTTAGTAAACCCAGTTTAACACATGCCTCTTTCAGAGTAATGCCTTCCACATAGGCTAATTTAGCGATTTTTGCAGCATTGTCGTAGCCCACAACAGGGTTAAGCGCTGTTACAAGCATAAGGGAGTTGTTTAAGTGTGCGGAGATGGTATTTTCGTTGGCTTTTATGCCGCAAACGAGATTGTCGTTAAATGACCGGCATGAATCAGCAAGCAGGTTTATGCTTTGCAGGAAATTATAGATAATTACCGGTTTATAAACATTTAATTCAAAATTGCCCTGAGAGCCGCACATTGCAATGACGGCATCATTTCCCATGACCTGGGCACAGACCATGGTGAGTGCCTCACACTGGGTGGGGTTAACTTTGCCGGGCATAATGGAGGAGCCGGGTTCATTTTCGGGAAGGCTCAGCTCCCCTATCCCACAGCGTGGTCCTGAGGCCATCCATCTGATGTCGTTGGCTATTTTCATAAGAGCGGCACTAAGGGCTTTTAGTGCACCTGAGGCAAACACTATCGGGTCGTGACAACTAAGAGCAGCAAATTTGTTTTGTGCCGACACAAAAGGCAAACCTGTAAATTCAGAGACATACTCAGAGACCCGCCGGCCAAACTCAGGGTGAGCGTTAAGGCCGGTACCCACCGCTGTCCCCCCTATTGCCAGTTCATATATATGAGCAATAGCACTTCCGATAGCCTTTAAACAAAAATCCAGTTGAGCGACGTATCCTGAAAACTCCTGTCCCAGAGTAAGCGGGACGGCGTCCTGGAGGTGGGTGCGTCCGATTTTAATAATCATGGAGAAATCATCCGATTTTTTCTTCAAACCGTCTCTTAGTGCTCTTATGTTGGGTATAAGCCGAATGGTTATGGAAACAGCGGCAGCTATGTGCATGGCGGCAGGGAAGACGTCGTTTGATGACTGGGATTTATTAACGTCATCATTGGGATGAATCGGGTCTTTGGAGCCCATAACGCCACCGGCAAGCTCAATAGCCCTGTTTGCTATCACCTCGTTAACATTCATGTTTGTTTGAGTGCCGCTGCCGGTCTGCCAGAGAGAAAGTGGAAAATGGCCATCCAACCGGCCCTCGGTTATTTCATCTGCTGCTTTGACAATTAAATCCGCTTTATCGGCGGAAAGAATCCCGAGGTCTTTATTGGCAAGAGCGGCGGCTTTTTTTAAAACTCCAAATGCCATGATAACTTCTGCCGGCATTTTCTCCGTTCCGATTGCAAAGAACTTCAGCGACCGCTCAGTTTGAGCGCCCCAGTACCGGTCGGCATCAACTTCTATCTCCCCCATGGTGTCTTTTTCCATCCGTTTAACAGGCATGTTTCAGCTACCCTCCACTGTCATTTAAATACGTCTCTATTATGAATAAACAGGTCTGTATTATAGTGGTTTAGAAAGATTTTTTTCAATTTATACAGGTGCCCCCGAAATTCGGCATAAAAAATCCTGTAGCCCGCTAAAAGTGGTTTTTGAGCGGAAATTCCAGATTACAGCAGACTATCCATTCTTTTCTACTATAAAAAGTTTATATTGCCTTTGTAGTTAACTGCTGCTAATAAAGAATGGGAGGCATTACAAGTGAAAAATAAATAGTTGCTTTTTTAGAATTAAAATGATAGACTTAGGCAATTTATAGGCGCAAATCTTGGGTGCTGACTTACTATGCTGCTTATAGGGGAAATTAGCTGTCAAAGTTACAATTTTACGTAAAAAAATAATAAGGTAACATCGATTACATCTCAGAGTGGAGAGAGTAACAAGTGAAGCAAAAAATTAGTGTTGATGAACTGAAAGTAGGCATGTTTTTAGAGGACATAGACGCCTCATGGAAGCAAACCCCTTTTTTAGTACATCGTTTTCTTATAAAATCGGATGAACAAATAAGAAAGATAAAAACTGCAGGGATTACTCATGTTTTCATAGACCCTTCTAAGACCACAGCAAAAATATCAGTAAATGTATCAGAGGAAATAGATAAAATTAATTTTATAAAAAAGGAAGCAATATTAAATGTCAGCGGCCCGGTTGAAATGGAAGAAGCTGTATTATTTCAAAAGGAAGCAGCCGCAGATGTAGCGGCAGAGTTGCCTTATACTAAAGAAGACCTTGACAAATATTACAATGCGATAAACAAATTCAGCCACATTGATAAAACTACTTTGGTAAAGGATACTTACATAAAATTTCCCTTGTATGTGAAGAAAAGTCTTGAGATTGTGCCGCTAATAGCCTTTAATAATAAGGATTTGCTCATAACAGATGAATTATTAAATACTGAAGGTGACTTTCTGATAGACCGTAATGATAAGAATAAATATCAGGGATACCTTCAGGAGCTTCTGGATTTAGTGTCACCAAGTGTTTCTAAGGAGGTGCTTAGAAACATAGTGCTAAGGGAAGAGTCCAAAATGCTGATGGAGGAGTTTCTCATGGATCCCCGAAGCGGGGAGAAAATCAAAGGCTGCAGACGTAACATTGAGATGATTACCAACAGTATGCGTGAAAACAACTCATTAACAAACGGGCTTTTTACAATTAATAAGTCTGATTACTATACCTACACTCATTGCATAAATGTAAGCGTCTTAGCGGTGGGTATTGCTTTGAACTTAGGTATAGATAAAGAGGATGAAATATTTGCACTGGCAATGGGAGGGATGCTTCACGATATCGGCAAGAGTAAGATTCCCAATTCAATTCTAAACAAACCTACCAAGCTTACTGACGACGAGTTCAAAATAATGAAGGCTCATGTTGTTTTAGGCCAAAAGCTTTTAAGTTTTCACAAGGACATCCCCGCAAATACGGTTTACGCACTAAGCGAACATCATGAGAAGATGACCGGTAAGGGATACCCTAATGGTCTCAGAGCTGCTGATATCCATTTTGCAGGAAAAGTAGTGACCATGGCTGATGTCTATGACGCTCTGACCACAGCCCGTCCGTACAAAAAAGCACTGGGCACATTTGAAGCTTTGTCTATAGTTCGAAGCCAGCTTGAGGATTATGACAAAGAGATATTTTTTAATTTTGTAAAGATGCTTGGAAAGTGATTCTCTTATTCCAACTTACAAAAAAGGTACAGCCATTGCTCAGGCTTTGGGCGTCACCTTGCAGATTTGTACAAAGAAGATATAGAAGACGTTATAACCGAAAGAGACAGTCAATTGCTTAATAAATTAGAGAACTAGGTATTGATGATGAGCATGTCCTTGAGTTTGCAGTTAAAAACTGGAGAGAAATACTTGGCACCCAAGGCGAATTTGTTTTCAAGGTTATCAAAATAGCCGCAATGGTAAGTGAAGAAAAAAATACGGTAACGGAAAAAAAAATAAACAAAATAAAAGAGAACCAACAGGCACTGGAGTTCGTTACATAGAATAACTAAGTTACGCATATATAGTATTCGTTTAATTAAGTTAGTAAAACCACAGGCGTTTATGTCAGGGAGAAAAAGAGGAGGCTGTCATGAAATTGTTTGTGCTATGCTTTTTATTAGTAATTTTTATTGTCCCTTGTTTTGCTGGAGATGATGTTCGATATAGAGAACAAGCAGATGGCAGCTTTCTGAGATGTGAAGGCAAAGGCAAGGAAAAGATATGCAAAATAATTACGCTGGCGACAAAAAATAAAGAGGAGGAGAGCTTAAAGGATAATAATTTTCAATACGTAGAAACTCCAGTCCATACGGTTTATAAGTGTTTAGGGGTTGGCACTAAATATCTAAAATGTGTACCCGCTGAGCCCGGAGCTACCGGCCGCCCCATGAATGAGGTGTTATACAAAAAACCATCTCAAGAGATCGTTTATTATGATGATACTAAACCCAAAGAAGCAGGGAATAAAGACCGGCCTGTTGATGTAGCCAAGAGGGTAATTGAGAGCAAGAAGAGTAATTACTCTAAGAAGGAAAACACAGAAGCAATCGAGGTTAAAAAGAGTAATTATCCTGTTGTAAATTCATGTGGTTATGCTTTGTCCTGCGGCATAAACTACTCTTTGGTTCTGGATTTAAAAAATGCGGATATAGTAGCAGTGTTTAAACTTCTTTCACAGGAAAGCGGCTGTAATATAGTAGTGGATTCAGATGTAAGAGGCACAACCACTTTCCAGGTAAAAGATGCACTTTGGTATCAAGTTATGGAAATTATACTAAAAACTAATTATCCTGCGCTTGCTTGTGAAGCAAGAGGCAATGCAATAAGGATTGCACTACGAACTACCCTTGACGTTGAACGGTCACCGCAATATTCTAAAGTTGATAAGGAAGAGGAAAAAGAAAATGAAAGAAAATTGAGAGAATTCTGGTATACAGTAAAAGTAGACATTGAACAATCTCAAAGCAAAATAAAAATCCCGGCTGGTTTAAAAACAACTGAATTAATAAAAATTGTTGAGCCCGCTGTTGTTACTGTTTATGCAGGCACGAACATGGGTACTGGTTTTCTTATAAGTCCTAACGGTTTACTAATAACTAACTATCATGTTGTTGGTGATGCCTTAAGAAAAGGCTATAATGTTTTTCAAATTAGATTGGCCGGGGATAGAGTTACAAAAGCAATTTATCTTAAGGGTAGCGATATTATGGACTTAGCATTGCTTGGTATAAATGAAAGACGGTAAGCGTCAAGTTAGCCCCACCCGTGATTTTATAGCATAAGATTATGGTCAATATATTGTGGGAGCAAGAGTTTGT
>JAMOBJ010000044.1 GCA_039908095.1 Nitrospirae bacterium YQR-1 | reverse complement strand
ATGAATATGTCCCTATTTTATTTTCCATATTATGAGGTTTATTGCCTACATATAAAACAATTTGTCTCGGCAATTTCTTATATTGACTGAAAATGAGAGCCGAATAAAGATACATCCGCATTAACATCGTGCTATCTGATGCGCTTTGAATCTCTATATGTAAGATGCTGTTGTCGGGTAACTCAATAATTAAATCAGGAAACCGGTACTGAATATTCACAAGTGCAATGTCAAGAAACTTCCCTGTATCAAACCCTGTTAAAATTTTAAGTAATTCAACCGGTATGTCTTTCAATAATTTCTTTAGTGTCAAGTCATAGTGTTGGTGCATTTTGCCTCTTTATATTATTGATTTTACTTAGGCTAACATAAAAGTCGGGATTATTTCTATCAGAGTAAAGACAAATTCCAGGTTGTATTCATTTGCCTAACTTTTTTGGCATAGTCGAAAGCTCCTTAACGTCTCCCCTAAAGGAGAATCCCCTATAAGGGGAGGTGTCGCTTTCTCCCAGCCGCCTGCGTTACTCATTTGACTGCTACCTGGTATTAATTAATTCATATAGAGCCTTTGAAACACTAAGAACATCTCCGGCGGTTTCAAAATTAACCATATTTGGGCCGTCACATGGGGCGCTGTCGGGCTGCGGGTGTACCTCCATGAAAATCCCGTCACACCCTGCCGCCACCGCCGCCTTTGCCAATGTGGGAACAAACTCCCGCTGGCCGCCTGAGGCGCTCCCAAGCCCGCCCGGCAACTGCACACTGTGGGTTGCATCAAACACCACCGGATAACCATACTCTTTCATTATAGGAATTCCCCTGAAATCCACAACCAGGTTACCATATCCAAACGTGGTGCCACGCTCAGTAATGAGCAGTTTCTTGTTGCCGGTTGAGATAAATTTAGCCACGACATTTTTTATATCCCACGGAGCCATAAACTGCCCCTTTTTTATGTTTACCGTCTTGCCGGTTTCCGAGGCTGTTATGATTATGTCGGTCTGTCTTGACAAAAAAGCCGGTATCTGTATTATATCCACAACTTCAGAGGCAATCCTTGCCTCATCTGCAGAGTGGACATCAGTGAGTACTGCAACGCCGTGTTTTTCTTTTACATCGTTTAATATCTGAAGGCCGCTTTCCATCCTCTCAGCATATAACCTCCCCGTTCCTCTGTAGCCGCTTAACGATGTCCTGTTTGCCTTGTCATACGAGCTTTTAAAAATAAATGTAAGCCCTAGCGAACTGCATATCTCTTTAAGCTTCAGTGCCGCCGACATTGCAAGCTCCCGGCTCTCTATCACACAAGGCCCGGCTATTACAAAAAATCCTGCCCGTATCTCTCTATATAAATCCATATGCCTGTATATTATAGCAAAACTCAGGGTACCGCTATGATAAGATTATCTATCAAACGTGTGTTTCCAATTTTCACCGCTATGGCAAGCACTACCGTCTTTCCACTGTAAGGCTCTGTGAAATGCTCCGCAATATCATCAAGCGACTCAGGGTCATACACACTGCTGTACTGAACTTCGCTAACATGCACGGATGAGTTCAGTATTTGCATCATGACATCGGCGGCGTCTTTAAATTTCAGCAGCCCTTTTTCAATAAGCGTTTGTGCCTTACACAAAGCCTTATACACAACGGTTGCATTGCCTCTTTGCTCCTCATTAAGATAAATGTTCCTTGAACTCATTGCAAGCCCGTCATGTTCTCTGAGAGTCTCACAGAACCGGAGCATAACCGGCATGTTAAGGTCACTTACCATTTTTCTGATAACAACGCACTGCTGGTAGTCTTTTAACCCAAAATAGGCTCTTGCGGGCAACACTATGTTAAAAAGCTTGGCAACAACTGTTGCCACACCGGTAAAGTGCCCGGGTCTGAAAGCACCGCAGAGTTTACCGGAAATCCCCCTGACATCTATAAAGGTTGCAAAGCTATCAGGATACATATCAGACGATTCAGGGAAATACAAGGCGTCAACACCGGTTTGTCTCAGTTTTTCAGAGTCCGCATCATAATTGCGCGGATATTTTTCAAAATCCTCGCCGGCGGAAAACTGGGTTGGATTAACAAAAATACTTACCACTGTCAGGTCGTTTTCAGCCATTGAGGCGTCTATGAGGCCGGTATGCCCACTGTGAAGAGCCCCCATTGTAGGTACAAAACCGATGGTTTTACCATCTGAGTGTTTTTTCTGTGACCACTGTTGCATTGCCGGTGGAGACCTTAGTATCTCAAACATGCTATTTTGAGTCCTGGGCAACACTCAGCTTTGCTTTGTTACCTACTATAACTAGTTGATATATGGTGTCATTAAGATACCTTGCGGCAACACGTTTTATATCCTCTTTGGTTATTGCATTTATGTAACCAATGTAGTTTTTATCATAGTCAAGTCCAAGGCCGTAGAATTCAGTCTGCGCCATAAATGTTACAACCTTGTCGGTTGTATCGAGGCGTCTGGGAAAGCTGCCTGTCAAATAAGACTTTGCATCACGAAGTTCATCATCCGTTACAAGGGTTTCCTTCATAGTTTTTATTTGCTTTAGAATCTCTGCTATGGCAGTGTTGGCAAATTCATTTTTTGTCTGAATACTAACCCTGAAATCCCCTCCGTATTTATAGGTAAGAAAGTATGAGTGCACGTCATAGGCAAGCCCCATGTTATCCCTTATGGTTTTAACCATTCTGGATGCAAACCCGCCGCCCCCTAAAATATAGTTCATAACACTGACTGTGTAGTAGTCCGGGTTGTCACGCTTTATGCCCCTGCCCCCCAGAATTATATTAGCCTGGGTTATGTCTCTGTCAATAATTGCGGTTTTTTTAGCGAGTGGTTTATCAGCCTGGGTTTTACTGCGGTCCTTGACTTGCTTCCCTTTCCAGTTACCCAGATACTTAGTTATCAGCAGGTTGACCTCTTCGTATGTAATATCACCGGCTACGGCAAGGATACTGTTTGAGGGCCTGTAGTGTCCGGCATGAAAATTGACAATGTCCTGCCGCTTTATGGCGCTGACTGTATCAGGGGTTCCGGTGGATATTCTTCCATAGGGAGTGTTTCCAAAAACCTCCGAGATAAAAGCCCTGTTTGCCACAAAATGTGGGGATTCCTCTTTTTGCTTCAGTGCGCCTAAAACCAATTCTTTCTTTTGATTAAGCTCAGTGTCGGCAAACGCCGGATGCAAC
The DNA here is from genome assembly GCA_039908095.1 of Nitrospirae bacterium YQR-1. Taxonomy (NCBI): domain Bacteria; kingdom Pseudomonadati; phylum Nitrospirota; species Nitrospirae bacterium YQR-1. Next base: position 14,408 of record JAMOBJ010000044.1, on the reverse strand, counting down.
AGACAATCGGCAAATATTTCAAAGGCTCTGTTGAAGTCTTTTTTAAGCGCTGAGAGTTTGATTGCAGTGTAGTCCGCCTCTGAGATCACATCTAAGGAGGCTCCCATGAACTCTATCTCTTCTATAATTTCTTTGGAGCTGTGCCCAATGGTACCCTCAAGAAGCATATCTGCGGTAAGGCTTGCAAGCCCGGCCTTAGCAGCCGGTTCATCCAGCCTTGAGGCCGCAACAATCAACTCCATTTTCACTATCGGCAGATTATGTCTCTCAGACACTATAACCTTTAAACCATTAGGTAAAACCTCCCGCCGTGCTACAAGCGCCTCTGAAACACCGGGAGTAAGGCCCACCACTGCCGTTGCCGCATTAAGACAGGCACCAAACATCAATAATCTTATAATGCCCTTAATCGTTCCGTTATATATGTTAAGTACCGTTTTTTTAACTTTCATACCAATAGTCTCCCGTTAAAATATTACTGCGGTATCAGAACTCCAACAGTTCTGTTTGTAGGCACAAAGTACTTCTTTACAACCCTCATGACATCATCTGTAGTGACGTTGCGGATCTCCTTAAGGTACTCATCTTTAAGACGCCTGTTGCCAAGCATCTCATACATTCCCAGTATTTCAGCCTGAAAGAAAATGGAATCCTGTCCCATTATAAATGATGATTCAACCATATTTTTTGCCTTTTGAAGCTCTCTGCCGGTAAGCGGCTCAGTTTTAAGTTTTTCTATTTCAAGATTTAGCGCTTTTTCAAGCACCTCAATGTCCTCCATTGTTTTTGTGGTTCCACCTATATAAAAAAGATAAGGATCAATGTAGAGCCCGCTGTAGAAAGAAAAAGCATTGAGAGCGACCCTCTGTTCCTTTACAAGGCTCCGGTAGAGTCTTCCGCTTTTGCCAGACATTATTATGGTCATCACATCCACGGCATAACTGTCCTTTTCAGGCACTGAGGGTACGTGGTAAGCCATGATTAAAAACGGCAATTTAGCCTGTTTCTTTAGTGTTATGCGTTTTTCCTGACTCTGCACGGGCTCAGGTGAGATATCTACATCTTTAGACGGACCTCGCCTGATTTTTCCGAAATGTTTGCTCACCTGCTCCATGATCTTTTCCGGGTCAACGTCTCCAGCTATTATAATGACTGCATTGTCAGGGCTGTAATATGTCTTATAATACCGGTACAAATCATCTCGTGATATCTGTTCGATGTCCTGCATTGAACCGATTATCGGATTACCATATGGATGCTGTGTAAAGGCTTTAGATGTTAGTTCCTCTATAAGCAAATCCTGAGGGTCGTCATCAATTCTGAGTCTGCGCTCTTCCATGACCACCTTTCGCTCCGAGTTGACATCCCCTTCCAGTAGCAACAGGTTGGACATCCTGTCTGCCTCCATCTCTATTGAAATGCCGATTCTGTCTGAGGCCACAGTCTGGTAGTACATAGTATAGTTTTTTGTTGTAAAGGCGTTGTCTGTGCCGCCGTTTTTCTGGATGAGGTTTGAAAACACCTTGGAGGCGTGACTTTCAGTACCCTTAAACATCATATGTTCAAGGAGGTGGCTTATACCGGTTTTGCCGGTTTTTTCATTTCTGGAACCTACCCGATACCACACCTGGAAGGTGGCTATGGGGCTTCTGTGGTCCTCTATGATAATTACCTTAAGACCGTTTGGCAGGTTATATAGCTTTGTCTGTTCTGTGCTCTCTGTGTCTTTTATGTAACCGGATGAATCGAAATTTCCGTCTAAACCTGCACATGACAGAAGCAGTAACGGCAGAATCAACCCTGTTATAAAAAAAAGAAATCCATTACGGGACTTTGGCTTATTCACCTTGTATATCACTGTCATTAATCACCTCTTGTTTGTTGTTTAGTTCAATTTTAACTTTGGCTACCCTTGTATGAACTACCTCAACAACAGTAAGTTTCATCTGAGGCAGCTCGATTGTTTCACCGCTTTTGGGGATTTTTTGAAGTGTGGTCAGAACAAACCCTGCAAGTGTGTCATATTGAGGAGACTCGGGAAGCTCTATGTTATAGTCATCTTTCAGGTCTCTGATATTAATTGAGGCATAGACAATGTAAGTATTATTTCCAATGTCAATGACCGGCTGTTCCGTATCATGTTCGTCTCTGATTTCCCCGACTATTTCCTCAAGAAGGTCCTCAATTGTAACAATTCCGGTAACCAGGCCATGTTCGTTAACGGCAATAGCCATGTGCATACGCTTCTTTCTCATTTCCGCCAAAAGTGTGCTGATCATGAGGGTCTCAGGCACATAAAACGGAGGTCTCAACAGCTTTCTGAGATTTATCTCTATCTTCTTTGACAACATATTACATACATCTTTTGTATGAATGATGCCGAGAATGTTGTTTATCTCTTTACTGTAAACAGGATAGCGTGAGTACTGTTCCTCGTAAATCCTGCTAAGTACGCTCTGAAGCGGATCATCAAGGGACAGGGCGACCACCTGCCCTGTGGGCACCATAACCTCTTTTACAGATATATCGTTAAATTCAAAGACACTATGAATAAGTTCCTGTTCGGCCAAATCAAAGATTCCTTTTTCTTTCCCTTCCTTTATAAGTAGTTTTATTTCCTCATGAGAGATTAACGCTCTGTCGGTAAAGGCGGTTTTACCAAAAGGTCTAAGCAAAATATTGGTGCTTGCAGAAAGGATGTTAACGATAATCGAACTTAGTTTAGAAAAAGATGAAATGGGTTTAGCCACAAAAAGAGCCACTTTTTCAGGAAACATAAGAGCTATGGACTTAGGAACCAGTTCACCTAAAATTAAAGTCAGATACGATGTAATACAAATAACCAAACCAATGGCCAGAGGCTCGGCCCAACCGGCAATAATCTTAACAGGCAGCTCTGCAATTATCGGCTTTAGCACCTCAATAGCTAAAACACCACCCAGGGCGGAGGCCACACCACCGCCTATTGTAACTCCTACCTGAACCGTGGCCAGAAATCTGTTTGGATTTTCTATTAAAGACAACAGAGTCTTAGCAGCCCCTTTACCCTCTTTTGCAAGAGCCTCCACTTTTGCTTTGCGAGATGTAACAACCGCTATTTCAGCACAGGCAAAAAAACCACTAAATAAAATAAACGCTACAACAAGAAATACTTCAATCCACATGTCCAGATTCTGTAATCACACTCCCTGATATAAATATCCGTATTTATTTGATAAAAGCTCCGCTTGAACCTGTCAAAAAGCAAAAATTACAACTGTTTAGCTTAGTACATTCACCAGTATAAACCGATGCTGATTGATTTGAAACGCCGCCGTATCTCATTTTATCAGTGATGTAGTCGTCAATCCAATTAAGGGCGCTAACCCTGACAGTCAACACAGCCCTATTATAAACTTTATATTACAGAAAAATCCATAACTATTATGAGGCTGCCCTAAATTTAAGTATTGCTGTGTCTCTGCAGCGCACGAATAGTTTCTCTGGTTATCATTCTCTCCTCATCAGCAGGCACTATCAGAACCCTCGAGGGTGATCCATTATTTGATATGTCTGTAACCTCACCCCTTACCGCCCTGGCCGCTTTATTAAGATTATCAGAGATTCTGATACCTAAATGCTCCAGCCCGCTGCAAACTCCACCACGGATTTCATTAGAGTTTTCACCGATTCCACCTGTGAAAATCAAAGCATCCAGCCCGCCCAAAATAGAGACATACGCCCCTATGTACTTCTTTATCCTGTATGCAAACATGGATACAGCCAACTTTGCCCTCTGATTGCCGTCTTTTGAAAGCTCCAGTACCTCCCTCATATCATTACTTGTGCCGGTTACTCCCTTCAGGCCGCTTTCTTTGTTCAATACCGTATCTATGTCGGCAGCCGTGTAGCCCTCCCGCATAAGATATAAAATAACACCTGGGTCAATGTCACCTCCCCTTGTGCCCATTATCAACCCCTCAAGCGGGGTCAATCCCATGCTTGTATCCACACTCCTGCCGCCGTCTATTGCACATATGGAGGCGCCGTTGCCAAGATGACAAGTGATTAACTTCAACTCCTCTGTCGGTCTGTTTAAATACATCGCCGCCGCCAATGATACATATTTATGGTTTGTTCCGTGAAAACCGTATCGCCTTATGTGCTTTTCATCACAGAGCGCATACGGCAGGGCATATCTGTAAACATGCTCTGACATGGTTTGATGAAATGCCGTATCAAAAACCGCTACCGCCGATGTCTCAGGAAGAATCTTTTCCATCTCCTCTATGCCGGAAAGATTATAGGGATTATGTAATGGAGCAAGTGTGCAGCAGTCTCTTATAGCATCTTTAACCTGCTTGTCTATCACAACTGAAGCTGAGAACCTGTCGCCGCCATGAACAACTCTGTGTCCTACCGCCTGAATTTCATTTAAAGACTTTAAAACTCCAAACTCTTCACTTACAAGAGCATGTTCCATCTTCAGAAACGCCTCTCCGATATCTTTTACGCCATCCTGTCTCTCCGTCTTCCCGCCGGATGTTTTAATCTTATGGAGCGGTGAGGCTGAACCTATTTTCTCTATAAGTCCCTCAAAAAGGGGACGGCTCTGCGGAACATTAAACAGGGAATACTTCAATGAAGAGCTGCCGCAGTTTATGACAAGAACCTTTATCTGAGAAGTGGCGGATGTAAAATTCAAATCGTATGGGTCATCAGGGGCGGTACCCGCTAAATCATCTTTTGTATTGAATCCCATAAATACCTCCTCTGTTGTAAAAAATCAGTGTAAAGACATTAGAAGCCGTCAAAGTGGCCATTGATGATTGCACCTTCCATTTTTACCCCGGAAGCAGGGCTCTTCTCTTGTTGATATTCCATCGCTTAAATATTATATAGTAATATGTCAATGTTTTTTTATAAATATTTGTGCCGGATACCGTTATTTTATACCAAGTTGCAGTCAGAAGTAAACGCAGGCGGCTGGGAGCCGGCGACGCCTCCCCTAGCAGGGGATTCCCATTTAGGGGAGCGTACACCCCGGAGCTTGTGACGATGCCAACAATGTTAGGCGATTGAATGCAGCTTGGTATTAATGAATACAGCGTGAATGCCTGGAAGCTGTAAACCTTATAAGGTCTGTGCCACCGCCGTTTTTGACAATTGCCAGCAATCCCATCTCGAGTGTCTCAAAATAAAAAAACGTTGACAACCGGTTATTAGTAAAAAAACAACCATGCCAAAAATGATGTTTTCTGATACTTAAAGACATAAAATCGCTTATCTCCGCATTCTTAACAAGTGTCTTTGCAACCGTTGTAATAGTATCCTTAATTTTTTTGCTTATCTCAGGTTTACTCACATTATGGAACCCCGGGTCCTCGGCTAAATCCAAAAAAAGATTGTTAATATCAGCGAAATTATCGTTATGTACGATAGTTTCGCTTAATTCTTTTATCTTTTCAGCAACATTCATAATCTAACCTCCTTGCTTTTCCCTACTGCCATTAAATCTCTCATATACGGAACCTTCATTATATCACAAGGCTGTACATGGTAACCACTGTTTTTAAAGTATAAAAAATATAATTTATATTTTTTATACTTTACTTTTTTAATATTTATCGAATATTATTGTTTGTGTTTGCTTAAACAAAAGTTACAAAGCTGAAAATAAGGGGTTTTTGATTGTCACAACAGGGATTAATGTACGCCGGTGCAGTATCAGGATATCATGGATGCGGTCTCTATGATATTTAAAGGCAACCATTAAGTGTAAGTACCAGAGAAAGGAGTATCAGATGATTAAACGAATATTTGAAGTGGTGATTCCGGATTATAAGTACTGGAAGCAAAACGTGAAATGTCAGACCGGATGCCCTGTAAGCACGGACTCAAGGGGTTATGTAAGGGCAATAGCGGACGGGGACTACGAGAAAGCATACTGGATAGCCAGGACACCCAATCCCCTTGCCTCGATATGCGGCAGAATCTGTGCAGCCCCCTGTGAGCTTGCCTGCCGGAGGAAGGGTATTGATGCAGCCGTATCAATAAGAGCGCTTAAGAGATTTGTCACCGAAAAGTACGGCACCGAGATATATAATGATAAAGGGGAATTTGTAAATAATTTAAAAAAAGAACTCAACAAGAAAGGCTCCGGAATAATGGGTATCGCCGGTGAGGATGAGGTTAAACCCATATCTATAATAGGAGCCGGCCCTGCCGGTCTTGCCTGCGCTCACGAACTGGCCCTTATGGGCTACAGCCCCGTTATATATGAGATGGAAAATGTAGCCGGCGGTATGTGTGCAGTGGGTATTCCCCCTTACAGGCTCTCCAGAGAGATACTGCAAGCGGAGATTGATGCTATAAAGGCTCTGGGTGTGGAGATAAAACTTGGAGTACAGGTAGGTAAAGACATAAGTATAAAAGAATTGTATGATAACTCCGCAGCTGTTGTTGTTACAGTTGGAGCCAAGAAGTCCAGAATGCTTCCCCTGGATGGAGCAAAGGGACAGGGTGTTATCGGCGGGGTGGATTTTCTGAGGGATGTGTTTTGCGGCAAGGAGGTCTCAATAGGCCCAAATGTTGTGGTAATAGGCGGTGGCAACGTGGCTTACGACGTTGCACGCACATCTGTGAGGCAAAAAGGGGTGGATTCTGTCACTTTGGTCTGTATCGAGGAGTTTGAGCAGATGCTGGCCGATAAAATAGAAATCGAGGAGGCTGAGGAGGAGGGTGTGGAGAGAATTAACAGCTACGGCCCCTTGAAGATAAACCTCGATGAAAAAAACCGTGTGGTTTCAATGATGTTCAGAAGATGCATATCGCTCTTTGACGGTGAGGGCAAGTTTAACCCCAGATACGACGATGAGGATATTATAACGCTGCCTGTGGAGACCGTAATGTTTGCAATAGGGCAGGCTTTCGACTTATCTTTCCTGTCAGACTGTGGGTTGGATGTTAAAATGACCGAGCGCGGTATGATAAGCGTCAACCCCGACGGCGTATCCACGTCTTTGGACGGGCTTTTTGTTGCAGGGGATTTGGCCTATGGCCCGAAACTTGTTATAGACGCCGTGGCAAGCGGGAAAAAGGCTGCCTTAAAAATTCACCAATACATAAGCGGAAGGACACTAACCTTAGAGACACACGAGGTGCATGCGTTATATCGAGAGAATGAGGTTGCAGACAATGAGGTGGCACACATATCCAATTATGAGAAAATAGAACGTGCCCATGTGCCGGCGGCAGATGTTGAGGCAAGACTCAAAAGTGTGGAACACCTTGTAGAGACCGGCTTTGAAGAGGGCTTAGCAAAAGAACAAGGTGACCGGTGCTTAAACTGCGCCGTCAACACAATATTTAACGGTGACCGGTGCATACTGTGCGGAGGGTGCGCCGATGTGTGCCCTGAGTATTGCCTGAGATTGGTCGGACTGGATAAAATCAAAGGCAACGAAACCCTTACAGCTTTGTACGTAAACCGCTACGGAAAACTGCCTGAGGGAACGACCGGCTCAGCGATAATAAAAGATGAGGACAGGTGCATAAGGTGCGGCTACTGTGCACACCGTTGCCCTGTAGATGCTATAACCATGGAAAGATTCGCTTTCAAGGAGGTGTACAAAGATGAGGAGTGAAGATGCACAGGACAAAGAAGGAGGAGTCTCAAGACGGGATTTTCTGTCTTTCTCGGCTTTAGCTACTGCTGCGCTGGCCGGCCTGGGAATTTTAGCAGGTGTTTTCAGGTTTTTTAAATCAGACGCCCGTTACGAGGAATCAAGCAGTTTCAAGATTGGGAAACCTGAAAACTTCCCGGTGGGCACATTCAAAAAGCTTGATGACAAGAAGGTTTTTATTTTCTCGGATGAGGGCGGCCTTTACGCTATATCCAGCGTATGCACGCACCTGGGCTGCCTGGTTTTTGAGACGGAGACAGGTTTTCAATGCCCGTGCCATGGCTCAAAGTACAATCAGGCCGGCAAGGTAACATCGGGCCCGGCCCCCAGAGGGTTACCGTGGTATGAAATCACTCAGGACGTAGATGGCAGCCTTGTTGTTGATTCGTCACGTGAAGTACCCGCGGGCACAAAAAATAGATTTGCTTAAGAAAAGAGAGGGTTTGAAATATGAACGAAACTGATCAATCGGGAATTTCCAAATTCATAGGGAATTTAAAGTCGCTGACCGATTCTTTCATCGGCTCTGTGTTCAGAGGCGGGCAGCCAACCTCTGACAAGTCAAGGGCGTCGGTTATCTATAATAATTTCTTTATGCACATTCAGGGTGTTAAAACGCACATAAACACGCTGCGGCCATCCTATACTCTGGGGTTGGGGCTTATTGCGTTTTTTCTGTTTGTCTTTGTAGTGGTCTCGGGCGTTTTTCTTATGGTCTATTATAACCCCTCGATAGAAAATGCCTTTAAGACGGTAAAAAATATTAATAATGTGGTCTTTGGAGGTAAAGTAGCCAGAAACTTCCATAAATGGGCCGGCGAGGGAATGATTGTCTTTCTGTTTTTGCACATGGCAAGGGTGTTCTTTACCAGCTCATACAAGGCCGGCAGGGAGTTCAACTGGCTGGTAGGCATTGTGCTTTTGATTTTAACATTTGCACTTAACCTCTCCGGGTACCTGCTGCCGTGGGACCAACTCTCCTACTGGGCTATGGTCATAGTGTCAAATATCATGATGTCTCCAAAAGAACTCACCGATTCACTGGGGTTAACCAAATTTTTTGATGTCGGCACATTTACGACAGATTTTGTTTTTGCAGGCTTAACCCCTGGCAAAGAGGCTCTTAACAGAGTGTATCTGTTTCATGTCATGCTCCTTCCTATTATTATATCCATCTTTGTCGGCATTCACTTCTGGAGGATACGAAAAGACGGCGGCCTGACAAAACCGGAGGGATTTACCGTCAGAAACAGCGACATCGGCTACGTACTTGAGCCAAAGAAAGTCGGCGGTATATTTCCGACATACAAGACTTACGGCTTAATGGAATTAGCAAAGGGTAAAACCCCCGCTGTTGATAAAGATATCGAAAACACCGTTATGAGCTGGCCCAATCTGCTGATAGCTGAACTGGCAGTTATGATGGCCACACTGGCCGGAGCGTTAATATATTCATACTATGTGGATGCACCTCTTAAGGAGATGGCAAATGCGCTCATTCCTGAAAACCCTGCTAAGGCTCCATGGTATTTTCTTGGGCTTCAGGAGCTTCTGTCCTACTCGGCATTTATGGGCGGAGTCGGACTTCCCTCTGTGGCTTTGTTAGGGCTTGCACTTATCCCATACCTTGACAGAGAGCAGGAAAAAGTGGGCGTTTGGTTTACCGACAGAAGAGGAAAATATATAGCCGCTGAGGCATTTATAATCAGTATCATAGTTGTCATAGGGATGTTGGCTTTTGCGGTTAATTTTGGGTGGCTTAGAAACTGGTTTCCTGAGATACCTCAACTGGTTATCACACTTATAAATCCGGGCAGCATTTGGGTCGGATTTATGATGCTGTGGTCATTATTTGTTATAAAGAGAACTGAATCAACCAGGATGGGCGCTATGGCCTTGTTTGTTATGTTTTTGGTCAGCTATGTGATCCTTACATATTTTGCAACTGAGATGAGAGGACCGAACTGGGATTTTTACTGGTCAAGGAGCCAGTGGCCAATCCACTGATGGCTGAGAACTGATAAATGGACTTGAATAATAAAAAGAATGAGGTAAAAAATGCACAGTAGATTTTATTTATCCGTTTTATTGATATCCGGGCTACTTGTCATTTCTTACTTAGGATTAACGGCATATCATGCGGTAATGCCTGAGTGGAAGTACTATCAAGCCGAGTACAAGGACTTACTGGTCAAAAATGCTAAGGACGAGGCTACAAAGAAAAGGGCTAAGGCCATGCCTCTGGGGTTTAAGCAGATTTACCTAAGTGATTTAAAAAGAGAGGACCGCTGCGTGAACTGTCATGCGGGAGTGGATAATCCACTAATGGAAGATGTCAAAGTGCCGTTTAAGAAACACAGTGGCAACTACCTTGTCAATCATCCGGTGGATAAATTTGGATGTACTGTATGTCATGAGGGCCAGAGTTTTGCCACAAACAAAAAGGAAGCACACGGTAAGGGGCATGAAACCCACTGGGACCACCCAATCCTGCCGCTTAACTATGTTCAAAACGCATGTTTACAGTGCCATGACCTTAACATGTTAACTAAAAACGGCGGCGACAATGTTGTAAAAGGCGAGACACTGTTTAGAGAGAAAGGCTGTAAAGGCTGCCATAAGCTAAATGGTGTGGGTGGAGATATCGGCAAGGCGCTGGACGGTGTAGGTTACCAGCCGATAGCCTATTTCCCGATGAAACACGTCACAGGGGAGCGTACAGTGTTTAACTGGTTAAAGCAGCACTTTGACGACCCTCGCGCTTTAGTGGCGGAATCTGCAATGAAAGTCAAACTCCAGCAGGGTGAGGCCGATTTGCTGACTACTTACATGTTGTCACTGAGGTCTGATGAGATGCCGAAAAAGTACAGGCGTATAAATTATACCTCTCAGGGCAAACAAGACGGCGAGGCATTGTATAAAATGTACTGCGGCGCCTGCCACAGTGACGGTGACAAAAGTTTATACGATGAGATATTCAAACGCACTGTGCCTGCTATAAAAAATCCTTCGTTTTTGAAGATAATGGATGACAAAAATCTGGAAGTAATCATAAAAGAAGGTAGAGGCGGCACTCAGATGACTGCATGGAAGAGCACGGCGGCAGGGCTTAGCGATGAGGATATAAAAGAAATAATCGGATATTTGGTACAAAACAGACCGATGGAGCCACAAGAACCATTTGGTTTAGCAGCGTTTAAGGGTAATGCACAACACGGTAAGGATATATACGAATTGAACTGTGCCGTTTGCCATGGTAAAGAGGGCAAGGGCGGTGAGGATTTACTAGGCATCAGCCTAAGATCACCAGTGGTTCAGAAAAAAGTTGATCCCGAATTACTTGCCGTAACTATAGCTGATGGCAGAGCCGGTACACCGATGCCTCCTTTTATTAAGGATTCGGCAGCGTTGAGTAAACAGGATGTTGCCGATGTGGTTGCTTTCATAAGGGAGTTTCCAAGTGCTGCTAAATAAAATGACAGGCATGGGATATATGTTAAACAGGGGTGTTGCCCTGATGATTGACAACAGTAAAATGCAAGGAAGGAATATATGAAGAAACTGAAATATATATTAATCGCAGCGCTATGTATGTTTTTTCTGAACATAGGTGTCACTGCTACTACAGTGAAAGCAGGGGATGGCGCAGATGTCAAGCCGGGTGAAAAGCTCTATAATACTCGTTGTGCGCCATGCCATGGTAAAAAGGGAGACGGCAATGGGGCGGCGGGAGTGCTCAGAAAAGAGGAGGCCGGCGGACGCATTCTTGAAATACGTCCGAGGGACTTTACGCTGGGGCTTTACAGATTTCGTACTACCTCTTCCGGCTGTTTGCCCTCAGATGATGACCTTCTCAGAACTATAACAAACGGCATCCCAAGGTCATTTATGACAAATTTAAAAGACTTGCCGCTGGAAGAAAGAAAGGCCTTGAGGGAGCATATAAAGACATTTTCATCGAGATTTACCGAGGACCAGCCGTGTGAACCAATAAAGGCTATCAGGCCGCCGTGGGTAGGTTCTGAGGACTCGGTAAAGAAGGGGAAAGTGGTTTATAAGGATATGAAATGTTGGGAATGTCACGGTGAAACCGGTAAAGGCGATGGAACCAAGTCTAATGATATTAAAGATGACTGGGGTTTTCAAATATTACCCTTTAATTTCCTTACAGGCGATCTTAAAAAAGGCTCGGCTCCTGAGGACATCTATATGACCTTTACAACAGGGCTTGACGGCACTGGAATGCCCTCATACGAGGATACGTTAAATGAGGAGAGAAGATGGCATCTCGTCTCATATACCCTTAAACTTATGGGCAAACTTGACAAGAAAAAGGGACATTAAGAAAGACAATAATAGTATATTAATAGTTTAAATTTGCGGAAACTTAGGGGAAGGACACCGTCCTTCCCCTCCGGCTTTCTCTTATGGTACAATAAAAGATGTTAAACAGGCTTTTTTTCATCCCGTCTATAAAAATCCGTCTTATTCTTATGATGATGCTTCTTACTTTTATAGTGACGTCCTCACTCGTTTTTTTTAACCTTCAGCTTGAAAAAAACCTCCTTTTGCAAGTGGAACGTCAGACCGGTGAACTTACAAAAGCAATTCAGATAGGAGTGGAGGAAATCACAGGGAAGACCGATAAAGCACGGCTTTCTAAATATCTGACAGATTTAAATAAAAAGGGGATTAAGGAAATCTCAATAATAAGCACCGATTCAAAAGAGATACTGGCAAGCACAAACCAGTTAAAGGTAGGTGCTCCGGTGTCGCACAGAAAAAAGGAACTTGTCATAAAGGCAGAGCTGGGTGAGCATGTTTCCGACGACGATAAGATTTACAATGTCATTATACCGATAGTAGCCGAGGGCCAGCAGTATGGCTACATACACTTGATAATTAATAAAGAGGATTTCTCCTCTTTGATTAAGCAAAACACTTTTAAGAGATTGTTCACGACAACGCTTGTCTTTAGCATAGCCACATTGATAACACTGGTGTTTTCAAGAAGATATACACTTCCGATTAAGCGTATAGTTGATGCCTCAAGGCGCATTTCGGCAGGAGACTTAAACCAGCGCGTAACAGTTGTAAGTAAAGATGAAATAGGGCAACTGGCTGATAGCTTCAACTACATGGCGGAAAAACTCAGGGAAAGTAAAAATCTTGAGGATAAACTGCGCGATGCTCAACACCTTACGGGTCTTGTTCAACTCACCCGTGATATGGCCCACGAGATAAGAAATCCACTTAACTTTATAAATCTCAGTATTGACTATATAAACGATAAATTTGTTCCTGCTGAAAAAGACAATGCTCAACAGTTTAAAAACCTTGTTGGCGGCATAAAACATGAAATCCAGCGACTCAATAAATTTGTAAATGACTACCTTGACTTCAGCCGTCCGCTTAAATTCACTCTTATACCGGTTAGAATAAACAGTCTTCTTGAGGACGTGTTAGCGTTGATATGGGCAAAGGCTGAGGCGGAGGGGGTTACAATAATCAAAGACTATGACTCAGATATTGAACTAAAAGTTGATCCGGACTTTTTCAAAACATGTATTTTAAATATAATAACAAATGCTTTTCAGGCAATGTCATACTCCGGAAGAGCCGGGGTGCTAAGGATAACAACGGTGCACACAGAGGAGGAGTTTATGCTCTCAATAAGCGACAATGGAACAGGTATTTCAGTGGAGAACAAAAAAAAGATTTTTGAACCATTTTTTTCCACCAAACAAAATCATCCCGGCCTTGGCCTTCCTATGACCTTAAGGGTGATGGAGGAGCATGACGGGCGAGTGGAAATAGAAAGTACGGAAGGAGAGGGTGCAGAGGTAAGATTGATTCTGCCTTGCCCGTGTACAACACTGTGTCCAGAATAATAATTATAGATGATGAGCCGCTTCAGCGCGATATTCTAAGGACAATTCTGGTAGATGAGGGATATGAGGCCCTCACTGCCGCCTCTGCTGAGGAAGGGTTAAAGCTCATAATGGAACTGACACCGGATGTGGTAATAACTGACTTAAAAATGGGTGGAATGTCGGGAGTGCAGTTGCTTGATAAGCTTCCGTATGAACCCCTGAGACCGGCAGTGGTAGTGATAACAGCTTTTGGCACAATTTCAAGTGCCGTGGAGGCCATGAAAAAAGGCGCCTTTGATTATCTTACAAAACCTCTTGACAAGGATGTTATATTGTTGATTGTGGCAAAGGCGGTTGAGAGAATGAATCTGTTAAGGGAAAACATCCGTCTTCATAAGGAATTATATGATAAGTTTAAAATTGACGGGATAATCGGGCAATCAAAGAAACTAAAGGAGGTAATGGATGTCGTTAAAAAGGTAACTCCGACCTCTGCAACAGTTCTGATAAATGGTGAGAGTGGAACCGGTAAAGAACTGATAGCCCGGGCGGTTCACTACAACAGCAGCAGAAAAGCCGCTCCCTTTACGGCGATAAATTGTGCAGCCATACCGGATAATCTCATAGAGAGTGAGCTTTTTGGCTATGAGGCGGGAGCCTTTACAGGGGCAACACACAGAAAAATCGGTCTGCTTGAATCTACAGACACAGGCACCTTGTTTCTTGATGAAATAGCCGACATGCCGCTTCTTACGCAGACCAAACTGCTGAGGGTGCTTCAGGACAAGGAAATACGGCGTCTTGGCGGCAAAGAAAATATAAAAGTAAACGTAAGAATCATAGCTGCCACCAACAAGGATTTGGAAAAGGA
>JAMOBJ010000043.1 GCA_039908095.1 Nitrospirae bacterium YQR-1 | reverse complement strand
GCGACGTGGTAATCTCCTCTTTTAAAAAATTAATCAGAATTATTTGAAATATCTATTATTTTTGCAATTAGACACTACTTATCAGGGCTGACAGCGGTATCTGCCTTTTTCAGGAAGAACCTGCGGCATGAACCCTTTTACGTCTTGTCAGATACTTAAAAACTTTATTAACTAAAAATACAGGATCATTTTTAAGCATATAGTAGATTAGGTGTTTGCTCCGCTTAAGTTTTGTTGTAAACTTGTTGTTGTAATCGTAGAGCCATTTGGCTATCATGTTGACGTAATTGTCAAACTCCTCCCTCTTTATGTTTTTGACATAATAGGCGTCCGGCCAAAAAAGGAAATTAGTCCAATCAGGGTCCTTTGCAACAAGTCCCTCAGCGATACACTTATCGTATTCCGTGCTTCCCGGCATAGGGTCAAAGATATTAAAGGCAAGCTCACCGGCCTTAAGTTCTTTCATAAGATTAAAGGTATCCTCAAGGTCCTCAAGTGTTTCGTCAGGGAAGCCTGCCATGAAAAAGCCGCCGACTCCTATTCCTTTTTTTGAGATTAGCGAAAACGCCTTTTTTATCTGCTCGTTTGAAACATCTTTGGAGATGATTTTTTTTATTCTTTCGCTTCCGCTTTCCACACCGATTTCAAGTTTCACGCATCCTGACTTTACCATTAAATCCAAAAGCGGCTCATCTATCAAATCCGCCCGTGTGGCTGTCTTCCAACTGACGTTTACTTTGGAATCTATAAGAGAGTTGCAGTACTTTTCTATGACTTTCCTGTTTATTGTAAAGGAATCATCCCAGAACATAATAAAATTTGTACCGTAGGTTTCCTTAAGCAGACGTATCTCCTTAATAACATTTTCAGGGCTTCTCATGCGTACCTTCTTATCCCAGAAATTTCTTGAGGAGCAAAATGTACATCTAAACGGACAGCCTCTGGAAACAATCATGCTCCCTAATGATTTAAAATCAAATGTTTCAGGATACAGCACCAGCTCCCGTGCCGGAAAGGGTATATTATCCACATTTTCAATAGCTCTGCGTACCGGATTATGAATTATTTTCCCATTTTCCTTAAAAGAAAGGCTCTCCACCTGACTTAAAGGAGTGCGCTCTGTAATTGCCTTACACAACTCAACAGAGGAGTACTCCCCCTCCCCTCGTATTACAAAATCAACCTCAGGCAATTTCAGGCTCTCATCAGTCAAAAAGCTCGGATGCAGTCCGCCCCAAAGAACATGACAGTCCGGATTATACTCTTTTACAAGACGGCTTACCTTTAGTGATGAACCGACCTCTACGGACAGCAGCGATATGCCTACAAGGTCAGGTTTATAATCCCTGAGGGTCTGCCGCACCTCAGCCCAAACAAAGTGATTGTCGTCTTTTAAACTCTCAAGGTATCTGTGGTAACTTTTGGAGCGAAAATTAAAAGTAATATCAGCATCCGGCAGGACACACTCGTCTTTACTTTTAGGATTTTCGGCATGATATATAGCCGCCTCATGTCCGTTATCCCTTAATACCGCTGCAATGTAGCCAAGTCCCAGCGGAAAGTACGGCGATTGCCCTACCCCCTTTAATCTTGTATATGGCGGCCTGATTAGTAGTACTCTCACAGTGTAACCCCTCTGTTTAGTTTAGTTGGCACATCTCAAAAAGAATCAATCCTTAAAGTACGGCACATCATCGCCCTTGAGGGCTATCATGTTGCGCCATGCCAGATAGTATATGTAATGCCACGGATATTTTACCACGTAAGACTGTAAAGCTTCAACAAAAGAAGCTGTATAGTTTTTTATAGTTTGCAGTTTATCTGCGCCCTCAGGGCAGATAAGCGGTTTTTCTATGATCATCGTGTGGCGGCTGTCTGGTTTTCTAACCATAAAGGTGGGCAGTATTACAGCCTGTGTTCTGAGAGCAATATCAATAGCGCCGGTTGAATAAAGCGCCCTTTTTCCGAAAAACTCTACCTCCACCCACTCCTTCCCCCCCCCTCCGTCAATGGCCACCCCGAGGATTTCGTTTCTCTTTAAACACAGAAACGCCTCCTTCAGAGAACCAAACACATTTATATGTGTCACCGGAAGGGTCTGCTCATGCCGCCACTTAATTTCCATGTTTTTCTTTTTTATATATGACACTTGCTCCTTTTCCGTCCAGACGGTGGCAGGGGCTCCCAACTGGCTCATCTTGTATCCCTTGTACCCTATTGCAGGCATCACCATCTGGTTTGCCCCGAAGTGTGCAAAAAGCAAAATGACTCCTCTTTGCTGCTTTAAAGCCTCATCAAGATTTTCAAGCCCAGCGTACTCTATAAACCAATCTATGTTGTCTTTGTTGATTTTAGGAAACATCAGTGTTTCTATTTCATTTTGCAGAAAATTCAGCAGTGTTTGTTTGGCAATGCTGCGGATTTCATCATCTCCTTTGTCAGGAAAGAGTCTCCTTGCCTCCAGAGAGTAAGCAAACTCCTTCTTTTTTGCAAAGTTAAAGCCTATGCCGCCAAGGGTTTTAATCATCAGGTATGACAGTGTAAACGGAAGCACCCCCACCAGATACCTAAACGGGTAATAGTAAATAAACCTGAATATATCCTTTACAATTTCAACTTTACGGTTCACGGCTGAAATCTCCTTTCATGCGGTTTTAACCTCCCAAGTATATCAGCTATATATATCTTTTCATCCTTTTCAAAAATACCTCCCCAAACGGCTAATCCTAAAAAAATTACTTCAGACACTGCCGCTGCAAGGTATATATTATAGTCTTTAAGCATAAGTCCTGCAAAGACCGAAACAGCGGAATAGGCAAGAGCTTTTATTAAAACAGCAACGGGAAGTTTTAGCACAGAGCGGTTTAGTACAAAGAGGGAGACAAGAAAATTTGAAAAATAAGCAGTGACGGATGCAACCGCCGCCCCCCTGTATCCATACAACGGAACCAACACGGCAAGCGATATGGCTATAAGTATAAGAGAAATTAAATTACAAAATATAAACTGCCTTTGCATCTTTAAGGAAATAAAAAATAGATGGGCAAAATTAGCCAAAAACAAAAACACTACAGAGTAAGCAAGAATCCTTAAAACCATCCATGATGTTTCATACTTCTGTCCATAGAGCAACCCCATAGTTTCCTTAGAAAAGACAAAAAATACAATTGAAACATTCAGAGAAAACACAAGGAGTACCTTTAGCAGTTTACTTCCGACATCTTTGATTCTCTCCTTATCCTGCAAAGCGGCCATAATGGAAAACCTCGGTAAAAACACTGTCATCAGTACCTCGCTAAGAACCAGTGTCTGAATAATAATACCGTGAGAGGTTTCAAAAAAAGCAACCTCTTCCGCCCCTTTGAAGTATTTTAAAAACAGTGCCGGCAGCCTTCCGATGATTTGTACAAACAGCACGCCAAGCCCAAGGGTGAAGGCATCTTTGAGAAACACAATGAGGGCATCCATCGGCACTGCTTTAGCCGGCACTGCAAATTTTCTTACCATAATCCGCATGCTTAAAATAAATTGTACGACCTGTGCCACTAAGATTGCTAAAATAACCGGCATAAATCCACTCTTGAAATAAACAGCAACCACTACGGCTGCAAGCAGTACAGCAGAATAAACTGTTGTAAGAAACATTTCATAGTGCATTTTCTCAAACGCTCTGAAAACATCTTTCGAGAGGTCTGAAAAGGCCCTGAAAATTTCAGCAACGGCGGAAACAATAAGAGCCAGCAAAATCAGGTTATCTACTTTCATAACCCAGGCAAAACCGATTAAAGCGGCAAATGAGGCCACAGCGAGATACACCCTAACCTTCATGGCTATTGCAATAAACAGTGAGGCTTTCCCCTTATTTTGTGAAACTTCCCTGACAAGGGCCTGCCCCACTCCGTAGAAGGCTATGCTCATCACACTTGCCGCAAGGTTTACCACAAAGACAAAGTTACCGAAATCCCCTACAGTTAGTACCCTGGCAAGCCCAAAAAGTAAGAGCAGCCCTGTGCCGATTCTAAGTATGCGAGCTATAAAAATAAAAAGGTAGTTCCTTGCAACAACACTTACAGCATCGGGTTGGACTTCTGAATCATTGTCTTTTTTATCTGAGGGTGCATTCATTTTGTTATCGTATAATACTACTTCTGTAGATTTTTATCAATCTGAATACCAGCAGTACCTAATGATTAAGGTAATTTCAGGCTAATACCAAGTTGCAGTCATACCAAGTAGCAGTCAAAAGTATAACGCAGGCGGCAAGGGCAGGATTTCATTATGGCAGCTGTAGCATTTTTCTCTGCCATAACGAACACAGCTTCCCAGTGAGTTGAGGAGAAAAGCCCATACTAATAAAACCCTTTTTACAAAGGTTCATTATATTTTACCGGATTATAGGTAAGTGATTAAATGGAACGGTGGATGTGCCCGACGGTATAGTTACAATACCCGCACCGTTGCCGCTTAGGCTGCCGCTTGTTAAGCCTGTATAAGCCCCCCCCGCCGCACCTGAAAGATTAACATTGCCACTCCATGTTGAGCCGGTAAGGTATCCACCGGAGTTAGTGTCAAGACGGTTAAAAGACGGTCCTATGGTCGCTGTCCAGGCATTGCCGCTCCACTGGTTAAAATGCAAATACATGTATAAACTACTTGATGAATCAGCCAGTGTCAACTCATTTGTACTGTTGGTTATATTAGTAGTATTGAGGGAGGTACCAAATGAATATGAACCGGATATGCTTCCGATTGTAAAGATCGCAGGAGAGCTTCCTGATGATGATGCAAAAAACACAACGTTACTCATGTACATGTTGACATAATCACTACCCAAGGTGAGGGTACCGCTTAGAGATGTCCTTCCTATCTCCACAGACGGTATATTCAGAGTGGAGAGCACTGTGTTAGCTGTTGTGGTCGAACACCCGGAAGAACCGGCCGTATCACCGCCGCAGGCAAGGTTTAAAAACTGGCTTACCGACAAATACAACCCGACATCTATATATTCAATTGCAGTAGAGCCGCTGCCTGTCCCCTCTTTTCCCAGCAACCTTCCAAAATATAGGTAGGTACTACCGGTTGTATCAGCATATGCAGAAATACTTTTGCCGTAATAGACACCATCTGACCTTGAAAGTGTAAGAAGGTAATAACCTGCATTACTAGTTTCCTCTCCTAAATAGGAAGTTGTGCCCACAGGAACATATCCGGTATAAAATGAATTGCCATAACTTCCTTTTGTGTAATCCAAATCTATCGCAATAAGCGAACCGCTGGCACTCCATGTATCTAATGTAGAACTAAAGTTACCGGTAACGCTTCCAATGGTTGAGCTCTCCGCATACGAAAGCAGCACACCTACCGGAGTACCATATAAATCACTATAAATTCCTGCAAAATTTGCATACAAAAGAGAACTGTCTGTAGAACTACCCTTGATTCCACCCATATACCCTGATACGGTGTAAATGGTATTGGTACTTGAAAATGACCCGCTTACGTTTGTGTACCACAGTGGATATGTGGAAGTGTCCGATGCCAGATAGTTGCCGGAGGCGGTGAATGAAAATGGTGTGTACATAGTTCCAGTTTGTTTATATGTGGCACTGAGCACACCGGTAAAATAGCTGGATGCATCAGAGCTTGATGAGCCGGTAAAGCCTGACTCCGTAGTTCCTAAATTGCTTGTCAATTGAAAGGTGGTTGATGCAGTAGTGGTGGTTGATACAACCGCTGTTGTAGTTGTTACTACTGCAGTAGTGGTGGTTGGAGGTGGAGGCTCCAGTGCTGTAGTAGTTGTTGTATCGGATGTGGTGGTTGTACCGGCAGTCGTAGTTGCACCGGCAGTCGTAGTTGTCCCGGAAGTCGTAGTTGTCACCCCGGCAGTGGTGGTTGTTGCTGCTGTAGTGGTAGTTATCAAGGCTGAGGTGGTAGTCTTAGCCGTTACGCTTGTTGTTGTAGTTGATGTTGATAAGACCCCTGATTGTGTATCCGTTAAAGGAACATTAACATCAGCCTGATTGGTTGTGTCTGTTGTAAAATCTAAATTTGTTTGTGTAAATAGATTGTTCGTTGTCTGCTGCTGTTGCTGTTGCTGAAATGTGTCTGCATTACCCTGAGCAAATTCGTTGGCTACATTAGAAAGAGCCTGCTGGGAGCCTTGTTGAGAGCCGCCGCCTGAGCTATGTATGCCATAGCCTTGTTTGTCTTTGTCGGTAAGAGGTGTAGGTGGTAATGGTTCCTTCCCTATCGGCACCGTAACCTGTTGACCCGGGCCTACTAACAACTCCTGCCTCCCAAACATTTCCTTGCTGCTAACCCCTATGTTACCTTCCATAACCTGAAAAACAGAGCCGACTCCATCCATAAAGATACTTTTAAAGTCTGTTCCTCTGACGCCGGCAACAGCGTTAGGCGTGTGCACTTCAAAATGCTCTGTACCGCCTGTGGCGGCAAGCCGCTTCGATATGCTCTTTGACACTATTGCGCGCACCGTACCTCTGGGCATATTTATTACTGTTTTGGGTTTTTCCTTATCACTGGAATACTCGCTTATGTCTATCCTTGTGTTTGGCGCCAATGTTAAAACACTTTCATCGACAAATGTTATCACTATCTTAGAACGGCTTTTAGTCCGGATCACGTCTTTTTCATAAACGGGGTCTGCCGTTTTTGCAGCAACAGCAGGCAGATTGCCGCCTCTTAATATTTCCCCAATACCCTCAAGCTGGGTTATTGTTCCTACCGGTTGCGCACCATAAGACTCAGATACGCCAAGGAATGTTAAAATGGCTGCTAATACTAAAAATATATAAACTTTCCTGCAAAAAAACGTTGTGTTTTTTATCATCACATAGTCCTCCGAATTTTATAAAAGAACAAACTTTTATCAATCCCTGTTTCACTGTCCGTGTCAAAATTACACATTATAAAGCAGGTTAACACATTTAAAACAAGAAATGCAAATATTATTAAAAAACTTCATATAAAAATTTATTGCCTTGATTGTTAACATTGGAATAAGATTTTTTAGGCTCTTTATCGAATCGTGTGGATAAAAAAGGAATAAGCTCCTGTGGCCTTATTGGAGAGAGGGCGGGATGTAAAACGGAAAGACGGGTTTTTCCCGTCTTTCCGTTAAAAATTAATGTATTAGCAACCTGCTACTGCTTTTCTTACGACTTTACCCTTGGCTTTTGTTTCGATGGTAACTTTTGCGCCGACTGCATCCGCTCCGGCTTTCACATCACAGTCCTTATTGCAGTTAACAACGACGTCCTTACCGGCTTTCTCATCAGTTACGGTAATGTCCATCACGCCCTCACCCTTTTTGTCTATTGCCTTTACGGTGCCAACTACCTTGTCACCTGCAAAAAGAGCTGCTGCCGATAAGAGCATTGCAAATACCATCACTATCGTAATTACTTTCTTCAATTAATTCACCTCCTTTATTTTGATTAATAATAGACGTTTTTTTTAATCGTGCGTAACCTACCATATTTAAAATAAATAAGTCAACTGTTTTTTTTAATTTTATAGTAGCAAAGTGAAAATGTCCGGATTTCAGCAAAGTGAAAGTGTCCAAAAGAGATAGTCCATAGTATGCTCTATTTGAAGAAGGAGGGGTTATGGCGGGCGAAGACGGAAAATATTTAATTTTTATGTCTCATGGCTTATTCCTGTCAGTGCACTTATAGTTATATTGTTTTCTTCCGTGTAGTTAACCAGTCCATTTTTAACCTCGCAAAAGACGTTGTTATTGACAAACCATGCTGTACCAATCCCCACTGCCGTAGCTCCTGCCATAATGTATTCCAAAGCGTCCCGCCATGTGGAAATTCCTCCAATTCCGACAACAGGAATCTTCTTATTGCGGCACTCCTGAATTTTTCTGAAGCACTCATACACCATAAAAACACCTACCGGTTTAACAGCCGGTCCTGAAAGTCCGCCTATGATATTTCCTAAAAGCGGCCTTCTGCTTTCAATGTCTATAGCCACCGCCCGCATGGTGTTGATCATGGATAAAGAATCAGTACCTCCGGCAATTGCGGCCTTAGCCGGTTCAGTTATATCTGTAACATTTGGTGTAAGCTTGGTAATAATCACAACCCTGTCTCCAACGCTTTTTTTTACTGCCGCCACAACTTTTTCAACCATTTTAGGGTTAACGCCGAAAATAATACCGCCCTCATTAATATTTGGGCATGATATGTTAATTTCGAGCCCTGTGATTATTTTATTCACATCGTTTTCCGTCAAATATGCGGCAAGCTCCCCGAATTCATCAATGGAATCCGCCGAGATATTAACCACAACAGGCAGTTGATATTGCACCAGCCGTGGCAAATCATTTTCAAGAAAAGACTTAGCGCC
Organism: Nitrospirae bacterium YQR-1; assembly: GCA_039908095.1. Lineage (NCBI taxonomy): Bacteria > Pseudomonadati > Nitrospirota > Nitrospirae bacterium YQR-1. Next base: position 12,935 of record JAMOBJ010000043.1, on the reverse strand, counting down.
TTTATTTTGAATACCGATTGAGTTAATAATACCTTTGCCGGATTGAATCTCCGCCAGTCTGATACCGGAATTGCCATGGCGTGGTTTCAGGGTTACGCCTTTGGTTACAAAGGCACCGAGGGATTGGACAATTTCGTTTTTCCCTGAGAGCTTTGTAATTTCATCACTTGAGCCGGATGTTCCCGAGGCCGTCATAATCGGCGTCCTCATTTGTAACTTACTTATTGCAACTTCTAACTTCTTGTTTCCCATAATATTTCCCCTGCCTCGTAAATCGGCCCGTCAACACAAACGCGTGAAAACGGGTTATTGCCGTCTGTGGTTTCACATACGCAGGAAAAGCAGACGCCTATCCCGCACCCCATACGTCTTTCCATCAGAACCCTCAGCTCAATCCCGTGCTCCTTAGTGATTTTGGCAACATGGTGCATCATAGCCGTAGGGCCGCATGTAAAAGCCATTATTTTTTTTAAATCTTGTTTTTTGGTCAAATACTCCGCATACTGAGCACTTACGAATCCCTTGTGGTAGTTTTCCTCAGGTATAACACCTTTGAGGTCACTTTGCAAATCGCATGAAACAAAAATATCCGCATCAGAGACGCCTGCCGCTTTTAAATCATCAACATAGAGGTTGACGTTTTGAGGATTTTCGGTAAAAGAATCATCCCTGTGATTAAGCATATCAAAACTCTCGATACCGATAAATGCCTTAATCCTGAAAGCAAAAAAACGCAAGGCCTGAACCATAAAAATCATGGGGGCCATGCCTGCCCCGCCTCCGATAACATGCACCTCTTCAATCCCCTTTCCTCTTAAAGCTCTTAGTTCAAAGCGCTTTCCAAGGGGCCCGAGAATTTCAATGACGTCACCACTGCTGAGTCTTTTCATCTCAGCAGTACCCGTGCCGTATTTGAGCACCTTATAAAATATGTCAAACTCTTTTGGAAACACGGTGTACAGTGCTGTGGAAAGTGCCGGCGGCAGACTGATATGTCTGAGATAATCGTGGTTAAACCCCGGGTAATATGCCCTGTGTATGCCGAAAGGTCTTTTCAGGTATGCCTCAGGGTTAAGGTTTAATTGGGTTGTTACCGGTTTGTACTGTTTAGTGGCGGAAGAGGTATTAATCATAATAAACTGTCCGGGAATTATTTGTGGTAATTGTGGTGCTCTGAATTTAAGTTTATAATGATTTGCCTCTCCTGTATTTTCTCCAACAGGGATATTGTCAAGAATTTCTGCTTTTACAGAAGCAATGCCGGTGGGAGCGTTATGATATATTTCGTTATATGGGGAGCAGAGTTTCAGATATTGTTCTTCGTTAATTTCAGCGCATTTTTCTCTTAGTTTTTCAAAACATGTAAAAAACACCGGATAATCATAATTTTTTTGCCTTTGCTCAGTCATGTCGTCTTGATTTTCAAATACAAGCACACATATTTCTTTAAAATTATTGCTATTGTTTTTGACAACTAATTCTAATTCTTTACGTTCCTTAGTGCAATGATTAAAAAAAAAGTGAATCTTACAGTTATTTTTTTCAGCAGTGAGGGCGGCTCTGTTTGAAATATCTGAGGGAAACGGTTTACTAAGTTGAACAGTTGAAATTCCAAAAACATTATCTTCAAGAAAATATTCCAGCCCGGCATAAGTAATTTTCCAGTTGTCAACACTTAAGATTGTTTTTATAAAAACATAACAAAGACTGTTATATGTTTTTTTATTTTCCTGCTCATCTTTGGTGGCATTGACAATGAAATCTGTATCATTCGTTGTTGTTGAAAGATGGCCGGGGATGAGCTTGCTTGCCTCATTATAAATGTTTTCTGCTGTTACAGGTTTCTGTGCTTTAAAAGCCACTAAAAAATTAGCTATTCTGTAGTATGGTAATAATTCATCATCATTAAAATTGTCTTTATTTTCTTGCGTCAAAGTATTTTTCCATCAAACTAAAAATTTTTTTTAACAAAATCTATCTTGCAGATGTATAATTATATTATATAAATTAATCTTTTTGGAAGGGAAATCTTTTATGACGGAACAAAAACAAGCAATAAAGCTGGGAATGCCTAAGGGCAGCCTTCAGGAATCAACATTCAAGTTATTCAGAAAAGCGGGGTATCATGCAAGTGTGTCTTCACGGTCATACTACCCCTCAATAAACGACCCTGAAATAGAGGCTATGTTGATAAGAGCGCAGGAGATGGCAAGGTATGTGGAAAAGGGGATTCTGGACTGCGGGCTGACAGGGTATGACTGGATACTGGAGCAGGGGGCGGACGTTTATGAGGTGGCCGAGTTGAATTATGCCAAGGAGGGGCTTAGGCCGGTGCGCTGGGTGATTGCCGTGCCGAATAATTCCGGCATTAATTGTGCGGCCGATTTAAACGGCAAGCGTATAGCCACTGAGCTTGTCGGTTTCACTAAGCGTTACCTTGCAGAGCGCAGCATAGAGGCAGAGGTTGATTTTTCATGGGGAGCCACTGAGGTTAAACCCCCTCAACTGGCCGATGCGATAGTGGAACTTACCGAAACCGGCTCGTCTCTAAGGGCAAATAATCTGAGAATTGTAGAAACCGTGCTTGTCTCCACCACCCGCTTCATAGCCAACAAAAAAGCATGGGATGACCCGTGGAAACGGCAAAAAATAGAAAATATGGTTATGCTTCTTAAGGGCGCCCTTGCGGCTGAGGAGAGAGTGGGCCTTAAGATGAACATACAGGAGCAGAATCTTAAGGACGTACTAAATGTGCTTCCGGCACTCCACTCCCCAACCGTGTCTCAACTATCCGATTCCGGTTGGCTGGCAATAGAGGTCATTGTAGAGGAAAACACAGTTCGGGAGCTTATTCCGCAACTCAAAAAAAGCGGCGCCACAGGGATTGTGGAATACCCCCTAAATAAGGTAATTCCGTAAAGCAATGTCGCACAGCCTGATTAAGCCTGATGTGCTGAAACTCCGTGCCTATGAGGTTAAGGACGTCCCTTGCAGGGTTAAACTGGATGCCAATGAAAGCCCCTTTGGTTTTGATATCGGCCCTGAGGCTGTTAAACTTATCAAAACCAATAAGTACCCTGACCCTGAGGCAAAGGAGCTGAGGGCACTTGTCTCAACAATGTGGGATGTTGCACCCGAGCAGATTCTTCACGGTAACGGCTCTGATGAACTCATATACTATTTAATCGGAGCAACAGGCGGCCCTGTGTTATACCCAACACCAACCTTTGTAATGTACGGAATAATTGCAGAGGCACTTTCCCAGCTTACTTTGCCTGTTGCCCTTGATGACGGATTTGATTTGGACCTTGATGCTGTTGTTAAGACGATAAGAGAGCAAAACCCCCGGATTATATTCATAAGCTCTCCAAACAACCCCACAGGCAATGCTTTTTCAGTTGAAAAAATCCACCGGATTATTAAGGAGTCAACAGGTGTGGTGGTAGTTGATGAGGCGTATCAGCCGTTTTCTGAAAAACTTTCTTTTGTACCCTTCATCAATAAATATGAGAATCTTGTTGTTATGAAAACGCTGAGTAAAATTGGGTTTGCAGCGTTAAGGCTGGGGTTTGTTTTAGGCCCTGAGGGTATTATAAGGGAAATCAATAAACTGAGGCTTCCCTATAATGTCAACACTTTGTCTCAGTCACTGGCAATTTATCTGTTGTCTGAAAAAAAACAGATACTTTCTGAAAATATACAAACTATAGTTTCTGAGAGGATTCGCCTCACTCAACGGCTTAGCGGATTTGACGCACTGCGGGTTTACCCCTCAGATTCTAATTTCTTTTTAATGAAACCTTTAAATATGAAAGGCTATGACCTATACGGTAAACTCTTAGACGAGGGTGTGTTAGTGAAGAGTTTTCACGCCTCCATACCCGCCCTTGAGGATACTTTACGAGTAACGGTTGGTGCTCCTGAGGAAAACGCCCTGTTTTTAGAGAGTATGGAAAAGATTTTAAACACTAAAATACTAAGTTGATTATATCCATAACAGCGGATATAAAAGAGGAGCAAAATTGAGAACTGCAAAAGTGGAAAGAAAAACAAAAGAGACCGATATAACCGTGGAAATCATCCTTGACGGAAATGGGGTAAACTCCATAAACACACAGATACCGTTTTTAAACCACATGCTGGATATTATGGGCAAACACGGCCTGTTTGATTTAACAGTGTCGGCAACGGGGGACATTGAAGTGGACTATCACCATCTGATGGAAGATGTGGGGATAACCATTGGAAGTGCTCTGACAAAAGCGCTGGGAACCAAAGAGGGGATACGCAGATTTGGCAGCGCTGCGGTGCCGATGGATGAAAGCCTCTCGGAGGTTATTATTGATCTCAGCGGGAGGCCGTATCTAGTTTATAATGTAAACGCAGGGGATGCCACACTGAGGGATTTTCAGGTATCCCTGTTTGAGGATTTCTTCCGGGGGCTAAGTAATCACGGACTGTTTAATCTCCACGTGCGTCTGCATTATGGCAGGGATGCCCACCACATATATGAATCCATATTTAAGGCCTTTGGCAGGGCGTTGAGTCAGGCGCTCTGCATAGACAAGCGCATTAAAGGTGTTCCCTCAACCAAGGGGACACTGTAGCGCCCCGCCCATATGCATTCAATGCAGGCATACCATCACCTTTACGCCCTATGTGGACGCCTATGATTCCCACCACCATCACAGGGGGCTAAACCCTTGTGACTTTTCCTGTTGAGATAGAATAATATGCGCCCAGAACGTTAACCTTTCCCTCTTTAAGCTCCTTGGCGATAATCGGGCTTTTAGTGGAAATTTCCTTAGTTACAAGTTTGATATTTTCGATAATTGCGTTGTAGAGGACATCCTCACCGGCTTTTGTTTTTTTCCTGGCAGATGCAGCCGCAGGAACGATTTTATCCACAATAGCACCAATGTTGCCGTGTACTTTACCCTTTGCCTCAAGGGTAGCCTTTACCGCCCCGCAGCTCTCATGCCCCACAACCACTACAATTGGGCTGTGCAGGTGTTCAACAGCATATTCAATACTACCTAGTGCTATTTTGTCCACCACGTTGCCGGCAGTGCGCACTACAAATATTTCACCAAGGTCCTTATCAAACACAATTTCCGGGTCAACCCTTGAATCCGAACACGATACCACCACCGCAAAAGGATGTTGCCCTTTGGAAAGTTCACCAAGCTTAGCGGCACTCGAATCCCGATGTTTAAACTCTCCCTTGATAAACCTCTCGTTTCCTTCAATAAGTTTTTTTACTTCAGCTTCAAAGTCTTTATCGGCAAAAACCAGTTTAGGTATTGAAGCACAAAAACCCAACACCGCCGCTGCGCCAAATTTAATAAAATCTCTTCTGTCCATATGACCTTACTCCTCCAAAGTGGTTTGTATGTAAGTTAATGAAAAATTATTTTTCACCGGCAAGAATAATTATAGCGTTTAAGATAGCGGCGGCAACCGGTGAGCCGCCCTTTCTGCCCAGACAGGTGATAAAAGGGTAGCTTTTTTTAGAGAGCATATCCTTTGATTCCTCAGCCTTTACAAAACCAACCGGCACGCCGACAACAAGAGCCGGTGTGAACCTCACGGTATCTATAATTTCCATAGCTTTTAACAGGGCCGTGGGGGCATTACCCACGGCAATTATGCCGATATTTGAATTCACCCCGCCTGAAAGAATCATCTCCATGGCGGCCTCAGCCCTTGTCAGGGACAACTTTAAGGCGGTCTGCTCAACCTCCTCATCGGAAATCCTACATATGACCTTACCGCCGAATTTACCGAGGGCTTTTTTGTTTATTCCGGCTTCAACCATTTTAACATCAACCACTATGTCCATCCCGCGCCTGATTGCCGCCACGGCGCTTTTTACTGCATCAGGGTGGAACAGGATCGTATCTTCAAACTGAAAATCACCGGTGGCATGAATTATCCGTTTCACTATGGGCAGATGAAAACTGTCAAATTCCTTTTTCATTTCCTTTCCAATCAGGGTAAAACTGTCTTTTTCAATTAAGGGTCCTTTTCTCATCTGTCAGTATTTGAAAAACCGTGAGACTTCCGATATTAGATTTGCAACATCAAACTTTATGAGATAGCCCTCAGCTCCAACCACTTTGGCCTTTTCCTTGTTCTCGGCTCCGCTTAAGGATGTGTTTACGATTATCGGGATTTTCTGTAACAGCGGGTTGGACTTGACGTTTTTTGTAAAGGTAAGCCCATCCATTTCAGGCATCTCAACATCGGAGATTATGAGGTTGATAAAACTCTCTATCGGCTGGTCTCCAATTTTTTTCTGAAAATCAGAAAGAAGGCTGAGTGCCTGTTTGCCATCTACCGCCTCCATTATGGTTAACCCGATGTTTTCAAGAGTATCTTTTAAAATTCGTCTGGCTACCGATGAATCATCAACAATTAAGACGTTGCCGGTTAGTTTTTTCTTATCCGTCCTTCTGACATCGTCCATGGATATGCCTGGCTTTGGTATCAAGGCTCCGATGTCAGTGATAACGCTTTCGAGGTCAAGTATTAGAAGAAGTCCCTCACCCTCATCTATCTTTGTAACTCCGGTTATCTTCCCGCCGTGTTTGGACTGTAACAGAGAAGGAGGGGGTTTTATCATATCCCACTTAATTCGCCGGATTCTCTCAACATCATGAACTATCATTCCCACAGTTGTACCGAGCATTTCAAGGACAATCACCTTGGGGCGGATTTCAATATCAGGCATTTTTAGTTTCATCCAGCGTCCCAAGTCTATTATGGGAATCACCTCGCCTCTGACCTCGGCCATCGAATCGGCATAATTGGGTGTATCCGGCACTGTGGTTAATGTAGGCATAGGAATAATTTCCCGCACCTTAGCAACATTTACGCCATATATCCTTGTTTCCGTTTCACCACTTTCGCGGCTTGTAAACATTTTAAAGACAACCAACTCCATCTCGTTAGTGCCTACCTTCAGTACTTCAGGCAATGCACCAATCCCCTGCGCCATCAGGCACCTCCTTGTTTCCTAAACTCCTCAATCACTATCGTTATCCTTAATAACCGTTACAGCCCAGCCCTGAGCGTTCTTTTAGTTCCATGCTCTTTTCATATTAAAAACCTATATTATTTAATACGTTATAACATTTCAATCAAATTGTCAAACATTATAATATTCCCGGTGTTAAAAAAAGAAAAAATATTTTATGAAAGCTATTTGACAGACATGTTATCCGGGTTTTTGAACTTTCATAATGGATTGAACCCCTAAATCGGGGATAGCCCTGTCCTTATAAACAAACACCTTATGGGAAGTTGAAAAACCTTTGCAAAACACGTTATAGAAGTATATATCAAAGGGGAGCGGCGAGCCCTTTTCGTCGTAAAAAGTCTCAGATGCAGTTTTACTGTAAGGGGCCTCGCAGGGGGTGCCGGTTTTTACGGAATAAGTGCGGCTGAGCTTGTCCATATATTGGTTAAGGCTGTAGCCGTACTCCATGTAGTGGAAATCGCTGTAGAGGACGGTCTTACCGGCGGCATACCGGAATTTCGGGGCAAACAGTTTTTCCATGTTTCTGTGTCTGTCGTATGAGAAAAAATCAGGTAGGATATAGACGTTTTTACCCTCATCCAGATACTTATTAACCTCCTCAGCAAATGCAAGAGCCTCTTTCTCAGACGGGTCAATAGGGTGTACGGCGCAGGTGAGGCCACTAAAATGGCGTGCAAACACGCATTGGTCAACGCCAAGCACTATGGAGTTATTTTTATCGATGCCGGAGTTTTTGTAAATATATGAAACGGGGTTATATCGGCTGTGGAAGTCAAGTACGGGCAGTGTTGACAAAAAAAGTGAAATTGCAGTTATTCCAAAGACTGTGTACATGGTGGCAGCCGTGATTTTTTCGTTAAGTTTAAAATTCAGAAGCAGTGTCCTTATGGTAAAGAGCATAGGCGGGAGGCACAGAAACGATGTCCACACGTAGTGCCGGTACTTAACAACGGTGAGATTGGAAATAAACACGGACAGGGCGATAAACTGGATACAAAAGAGGGCATAGATGAGTTTTTCTTTTTTAGTTTCAGCTAAGAATGGGGCGGCAACGGATATAAATTGTAAGACAAAGAGAAACTCCCCGACTCCGTGTTTCCATGATGCCAGCCCCACAGGAAGCATTTGAGAGAAAACACCCATAAACTGACCGTCATAAGGGGATGCGGTCTTATTAAAAAGATTTAAGAAGTGGTGTTTGTCAATGGCAAACGATACAATCATAGAAAGAGACAGGGCAATCAGGATATTTCCGCCGCCTGCAATCAGGTTTTGTTTAGAAAGTAGTTTCATATAAGACTGTTGGAATGTAGCACTCGTAATGTAGAGGTAAGCAAGATAAAAAGGGAAAAAAATAAACGGCATATCCTTGGAAACGAGGGCAAGGCCAAAGAGCAGCCCTGACAGGGGGCGCATAAACACAGGTTTATCTTTAGAGGCAGTGAGAAAAGCGGCAAAGAGAAACACAAAAGCGGTGAAATCTTCCTTGAGATGAGTGACGGTTATGATGCACGCCGGTGTAAAGAAAAAAAGTGCAGCGGCCTGAAAGCCCTCATTGAAACCAAAAAGTTTTTTTATCCATAGGTAATAAAAGAGCAGAGCGAGCAGGGCGGTAAGAGCGGTAGTGACCGGGAGGGTTTTAGAGCCTATAAAGACGGAAAGGGGAATTAAGATATAAGAACTTAAGCATCGGGCGCCGAAAAAACACTCAAAGCGTGACGATTCCTTAAAGACGTCAACGCTTTGCAAGTAAAGAACCGAATCGAAATGGTACGGCTCATTGAGCGTATATTTATAGAGTATAATCGTAAAGACAAAAAACAAAACGACTACGGCTGTTCTTTTTAAATTAGCAGTCATACTGTATAAACTCCTTGCAAGCTTTTGTGTTTAAGGTTTTTTTACCATCAACAAATTTGTGCTTAGGATAACATAAATGGCTTAAGCCTTGCCCTGTAAACATTACTAATGAACTCTAATCTTTATGTTCTAATCCCTGCATTATTTTCAGGAATAAATTTTTTATATAAAATTGTTTTTACATATCCGGCAGCATATGATAAAGATTTACTTTCAAGGTTTAAGGTTATTACCAACAAAATAAGAAATCATACACACAAACAGACAATTCATCAAAAGTATCGAAAAACGCCCCTATGACAAACAAAACTGCTATTATTTATTGGGATGTATCTATTCCTGTTAAGGGTTATGTTGCACACGAACCCGAAAAATCAAATCTTGTGAAATTCCTTAAAAGAAATTATCTTTTATTCAATCTCAGTAAAAATAATATAAAAGAAACATATGTTTCAAAAGTAGGTAAAGGCGTAAGCGATCCTAAAAAGGCGGGTAATCTTGATTCAATGCTGGATTTAAAAGAGTATAAAGATGTTGAAACCCGCTTAGCTGATATATTTAAACATGATAATTTTACCATGCATAATACAAGAATTATTGTTACTGACGGTGTCCAGTCAAGCACAAAGGACTATTCCGGCTCGGATGTCTTTGGCGTGGTTAATTCAGCAAGGGATGCCATAATAAAAAACAAGTTACATTTTTGGATAATTGCAATTAAAACAGATTACCTTCATCCGGATGAGAAAGGCAAGAGATATTCAGAGCTAAACCGTAAATGGCTTGAGATTCAAAAAGCCAAACAATCAGATAATTCTACAGAATCAAACAAAAACGATTCTGCAAAAGCAAAGAAAAACAACCATAAAATAACAAATCCTCTGCATGGATTAAAAGCAAGTATTTCACGAGAAAAGGGAGTAGGGACCGGGTATTCGGCACAAAACTCACGTAACTACTTTTAGCAACCAAAACAAAAATAGTACGACACATAAAAGTGAAACAGAACTTCAATCCATATGAGTCCTGTTATTCAATCCAAAGCCTTAATGAAGGTGTGAAGCCGTGTCCTTAAACAGGCATTTAATAGGCTTGAGCCGTATGAGGGGAAACTCTCATGTACGGTTCTTAAGGGGGAAAGGTTTCGTGAGAGCCCTGACCTACCTGACAAAAAATGTATAAAGATGACAAAAGGCAAACAACCTTAACACTTGACTTGACAGAATGCTATCAATTGTATAAATTTAAAAGAGGATGAGATTTATTCCATTTATGTTGTTGAATATATTCATTGAAACGAATTCAAATATTTCATAGCTTATGAGGTATATATTATGAAGATATTTGTTAGCCACGGTCACAATGATACTGTAAAATTAAAGTTAAAAGATTTTATAGCCAACAAATTAAGCTTAACTCCAGTAATACTTGCCGAGCAACCTGATGATGGCTTAACAATAATAGAAAAACTCGAAAAATATGGAAGAGATTGTGATTTTGCTTTGGTTTTACTTACATCTGATGATGGTGAAGATAGAGCTAGACAAAATGTTATACATGAATTAGGCTTTTTCCATGGCCTAATTGGTAGGAATAAGGTCTTGTTACTAAAATAATCCGGTGTTGAATTATTTTCCAATATATCTGGACTCATATATAAGGAATTTGAAGCTAATAGAATAGAATCGATTTATGAAGATATAAGGACAACTATTACTAATGGAAGTGCATTGAATATAGGAAAGTCAGTTCCATTGCTACCCAAAATAGATATGCCACTTATTAACCAAATGTTGGATAAAACATCAACAAAACATTTTATTAAGAATTTCTTAGATGAGATGAAGAAAACTATTAATGGATATACAGAAAGCCTACGAGTTCAAAGAATTGGACTATTTTTAAAAGATAAAGTTGCAGAGTATGAAAAATTACTAAAAGATGCTGAGAGGCTTGAACCAAAAAAAGGTGCATGGGTGGTTACCGCTTGGATGGTTGCGGTACACGGACAACGAACCCATCGGTGGAAAAGTAGCAGCTAACCCGTTATTAGGTGATTTTAGCGGAACTTGGTAAGCCCGACTAATCGCTGTGCAACAGCAAGGAAAACCGTAAGGGATTCTGAAGGTTAAGCGGGTAGAGGAAAGCGCACAAAGCGAATGCTTCTTTGTAACGAAGAGGATAAGGGCATATGCCCCGACCCAAAAGGGTGCAGACTTGCGCAGGGTCTATTATGACGAGAAACTTGTAACAACCAAACTTCAAAGAGGAGAGAGTTAACAATGACGAAAGATGGGAAACCATCCCGAAAAGCATCTCCTGTAGGGATAACGCCATGGGACACATTAAACTGGAAAAGGATTATCTCAAATGTTAGATGGTTACAGGCACGTATTGTCAAGGCAACACGAGAAGGAGACCACCGTATGGTAAGACGGTTACAGTGGAAACTAACCAATTCGTTTAGCGCCAAAGCATTAACGGTTAAACGAGTTACCGAGAATCGAGGTAAAAGGACAGCAGGTGTAGATGGAGAGATATGGATCACGTCAACAAGAAAAATGCAGGCTGTAAAGTCTCTAAACCGCAAAAGGTATAAAGCTCAGCCACTGAAAAGGATTGAAATCCCAAAACCTAATGGGAAGAAAAGACCTCTTGGTATTCCGACGATGAAAGACAGGGCAATGCAGGCACTGTATCTCATGGCATTAGACCCTATCGCCGAATGCAAAGCCGACAGAAATTCATACGGATTTAGACCCAAAAGGTCTGTAGCGGATGCGATACAACAGTGCCACACTGTACTATCGAAATCTAATTCGGCTCAATGGATACTCGAAGGAGACATTAAGGGATGCTTTGACAATATTAACCACAATTGGTTAAAACAACACATTCCCATGAGCAAAACAATCCTTAACAAATGGCTGAAATGCGGATACATGAAAGGCAATACGCTGTATGCAACCGATAATGGAACACCACAAGGCGGGATAATCAGCCCCATACTGGCAAATCTGACGCTCGACGGTATGGAAACAAAGATACACGAATATGGAAAGGTTACATTGCCATCAACCCACACAAATTAAACTTCGTGAGGTATCCGACGATTTCATTGTAACGGCATCCAGCATGGAAACGTTAGAAACTGACGTAAAACCGTTAATCACGAGTTTCCTAAGCGAACGGGGGTTGGAACTTTCACAGGAAAAGACAAGGATTACAAACATTAAGGACGGCTTTGACTTTCTCGGCCAGAATGTTCGTAAATACAACGGCAAACTGATTATCAAACCGTCTGTGAAAAATGTGAAGACTTTCCTTGCAAAAGTTAGAGATACCATAGTCAAGTACCGTAGGGCTACCGCAGAGAATCTGATTATCAGGCTAAATCCCATAATCAGAGGTTGGGCAAATTACCACAGACATATCTCCGCCAAGAGTACCTTCAATTTTGTTGACCACCATATTTGGAAGGCACTGTGGCACTGGGCAAAACGTAAACACCATGGTAAACCGTCCAATTGGATTCGTAAAAAGTATTTCAAAAACAGGGGGAATATGTCGTGGATATTTGGCACCAAAACCTCTGCGTTGACAATAGCTTCCACTACCATTATTCGGCGACATATCAAAGTCTGTCACAACTATAATCCATATGATACCAGCAGCCTTTTATTTACCTCATCTATTGGGTGATGCCGTGTCTCTCACAAGGCATTTAATAGGCTTGAGCCGAATGCGGGGAAACTCGCACGTTCGGTTCTTAAGGGGGAAAGGGCTCGCAAGAACCCTGACCTACCTGACTCAAAAAAATAAGTAGAGGTGTCATACTTGTGTGAAAAAAGAGGTGTCACAGTATGGCAAACAAGACAAAAAGACAATCGAAAGAGGGAGCACAGCAATTTTGGAGTGAACATGTTAATGCATGGAGTAACAGCGGAGTAACCCAGGCGCAATACTGTAGAGAGCACGATTTGGGGTTAAAATCATAATCTTCCTGATGATATAAATAATCTTAAGGAAAAAA
>JAMOBJ010000042.1 GCA_039908095.1 Nitrospirae bacterium YQR-1 | reverse complement strand
AGATTGGCGATAAAGCGGGGGAAGGGGTTACTTTAAATAATATCAGCCAGATATATAGTGCCCGCGGCGATTATGAGGGCGCCCTGAAGTATCTGCTTGAGAGTTTAAAAATCAGTAAGGAGATTGGTGATAAACAGGGGGAAGGGGCTACTTTAAATAACATAGCGACAAATTATCATGCCCGCGGCGATTATGAGAGCGCCCTGAAGTATATGCTTGAGAGTTTAAAAATCAGGAAGGAGATTGGTGATAAAAGCGGCGAGGCATATACCCTTTTTAACCTTGCGATGTTATACGGTACAACCGGTAAAAAAGCAGAATCGGCAAAGTGCCTGCGTGAGGTGATAGAAATCAATAAGACGTTAAAGAGTTATGAAATCGCACAGGCGTTAAAGAGCGCAGGGATAGAAGGGTAATTCCAATCAGCCTTCAATGTCTAACTTTGTTAGTATATAGCGAAAACCATAATTCCATTCATTATTTTTAGTGGTTGAGATTGCCACGTCGCTATCGCTCCTCGCAATGACGAATAAAAAACTATCGCTCCTCGCAATGACGAATAAAAAAACACAGTAAAAACAGCTATATGCCGTCATTGCGAACCCCCACAGGGGGTGTGGCAATCTCTTCTTTGATAAAATCAATAAGAACATACTTTTGCTTTTTGCTATAGTCAAAAGCTCCGGGGTATACGAAAAAGTACGCCTGCGGCGTCGGGGGAATAACAGAGTACTTAACGGCATGATTTACGCAAATAAAACGGTTAGTTGCTTGAAAAAAAATCCTTCAAAAACAAGCACTTACTGTGAGCACCTTAGGAGCATCCGCCACGGAACTTTAACGTGTGGTGTTGTCCAACTTTAATGTTATTCTGTTGATTCCATCCTCACCGCGACTGTCCCCCAGTGAACTTAACGTGCTGAACATCGCAAACCCCTCATTCAGCCTGTTAGCCTTTTCATAAAAAACCGCTATATTAAACACCACTTCCCTGTCTTGCGGGGCAAGCAGCAACGCCTGTTTAAAATACCGTTCCCCCATGTCAATCTCGTGCATCTCCGTATAGGATATGCCGCAGTTGAGCAGTGCCGGTACATAGTTTGCATTTAAAGCTAAAGCCTCTTGTGCATACTTTGCCGCCTCAAAATACCTCTTCATCGTTATCAAAACAAAGGAAATCTTGTTTAATATTCTGTGGTTTTCAGGCTGTAATTTCAGTGTGTTTTTGTACTGCTCCAATGCTTCCTCACGTAATCCCTTTTTCTCATATTCCAGGGCAAAAGCAAAAACAGAGTCTGCCTTAAACTGCCGGTTCCTTAACGCCACCTCTGAGGGCGGAGGCACTAAGTTTGCCAATTCCACAGGCGGTCCTTTCTCTGATTCCCTTTCCACCTTTTTCTCTGATTTCTCAGCCTCCTGTGATTCCTTTACCGGTTGTTGAGGCGGTTGCTTGTTAACTTCCGCGCTCTGAACCTGCGGTGTTACCACAACCGGCTGCGGCGTTACCTGAGGTAAGTGAACTTCATCAGCGGGTTTCTGTTGAGTAACAACACTCTGCGGCTTTTCATTAAGCTGCCCTGTTGCTGACTGATGCGGCTGCCTTACCGCCTCATTATCCTTTTGTAACACTACCATTATATCTTCCCCAAAGAAAAATAACACTACTCCGATAAGTATGAAAACTGATAACATTGAAACAGAAACCAGCACCCTCTTGTTTATTTTTACTCCGGCTCTTACAATTTTCTCAAGAGATGGATGGACCTCTTTCCTGAGTCCTGTAGTATTAAGTTTTGAAAGTAACTCTGTCAAAATACTCATCAGGCCGCCACGGTTGATATTTTAATCATCATATATGCTCCTGATTTTTACTCTGATGCCATGCTCCATCACACTTGCATAGTATTTGTGTTTTTTCTCAGCCTTTAGCGCATTAAATATTTTCCATGAATAGGCAATCCTTTTAGTAGTTGACACTGCATTGTAGCAACCAACCGCCTTCCAGTTATAACCATAAGTATTAATACAGCCACTTAAAATCCTCGCTCCGGCTCTTACATTATAGCATGAATCGGAAAACAACCGTTCCCTGTCAAATGAAAGCTTACTTATCCATGAGGAGTTCACCTGCATAAGTCCGATATCCTCAGTGTTATTAATATTAATCCCCCTCGCTTGTTGGTTTAGCCCCGATTCCACCTCCGCTATTGAATAAAGAAGACGGGGATTTATCCCAAAACTCCGCCCTGCCTCTTCAAAACAAAAACTTTCCCCATTTCCAGTTAATAACAAACTTAAAAAAACCGCCGCCGTTATACAGAGATTTCCCCTGACTTTGATAATTTTATTAAAAAAACTATAACTATTCAATGATTGGCTTTTTAAATGGAAATGTATAAAAGACGGGTTTGCAGACTTTACGTAAAATCAGCATATCACTTATCCCTGGAGCTTCTGCTTAAAAGCTAAAAGAGCCAATTTTCTCATTATTTTAAGATTCCAGATCATCTCCGCCTTAAGTGAAGAACTCCCTCCATAGATAACGTCTCCGTATATCATTCCTATCGGTTTATCATTAAGTACAATAGGCAGAGCTGTAAATGAATGGGCATTTATCGTGTTCAGATACCAGTCGGGAATACGGCTGCGGGCATCTTTCAGAGTTGAATCCGCCACAAGTATGTCAGTATTATTAATCAGTGACGAGTTAAATATGTCCTCAGAGACAGTTATTGAGAACTTAAAAATTCTTATGATTTTCTCAACATCTGAACCAAACCCGAATCTTGCTTCCATCATATTTGTCTTAGGGTTTCTTATACAAATAAACACACGGGAGAACCCCATAGTGTGATACATAATCTCAAGGATTATCCTTAAAACATCATTTACGGTATATTCTCCCGTCAGTGCTCCAACTATATCAGATAGTCCTTTCATCAGGCTTTCTTCTTCCGTGTTAACTTCAGCCGCTGCTTTAGAGAGCCCTAAGATTTCAGTCTCCACAATTTCTATGGAGTCTATCTGTTGGCTCTTTTCACTTACAGCAAATTGAGATGCCCTAGCATTTTTCAAAAAATTGCTTACTTTTTCTATAATCGGGTCTTTTTTAGCCTGTGACTCATAAACCCTGAGAAAGACGTTGAGCTCCTTAAGAAGGCTGTCGTACAGGCCTTTGATTTGCTGTTCGGTTATGTTAAAGCAAATGTTGTACTGTTTTGTTAGATCGCTTATGGAATTTCGCTTCTGAGTATTTGTAAGGGCCTGGTCCAGTATTACAGAGCCTAAATCAGTTGAATAGGAAACCAGCATGTGGCTCTTATCTATGTTTGTTATAGGTTTAAAGAGATTTGCCTTGTCAACGAGTTTCATGCTGTGAATTATATGCTCAGGAAGTGACCATTCCCGTGCTATGCTTACGCTAAGGTCCTCGTATGATATACCCAAAACCGCTGCTGAGGCTGTGTTTTCATTAAGTTGCTCTTTTGTAGTTTTTTCTGATATCGCCCTGTGTTCCTCCGGAAGAAAATATGCTACCATGATTTTTCCCAAATCATGTAACATGGCACAGATAAAGGCCTCCTCAGGATCGGCGGTTACGATTTTTCCTGCCAGAGACCTTGCTATGTTGGCCTTTATAAGGGAACCAACTATCAACTGCTTAATCTCATTAGCAAGGTTTTTATCCACTATACCCTCAAAGAGGATCAGAGAGAGGGCGGCATTTCTTACCTGAATAAACCCAAGCAGCATCAGCGCCCTTGATATGGTACCAACCTTACCACCATACTGAGTATAGTATGATGTGTTTACAATGGCAAGGATTTTACTGGTCAGGCCATAATCGGTCAATATCGAGTTTGTAACATTGGCTATGTGTGTGTCGTCCTGGAGGACATTTACCGGTAATTTCATCAAAATATCCACAGTTTTACTCATAATTGGAAATCCGCCGCTTGATGTAAATTTGCCCTGTATTGTCTCAACGGCACTTCTGTGTCTGCTCCCCACCACCGGTACCTGTTGCACATATATAGTTTGGTCAATAGGCACCGGTATCACCTCCGCCACTTGTACCGCCTGCATAATTTCTTGTTTTCCATGGCTGACTTTGTATATTTTTATAGCACCCAACCCTTTTATCTCAAGGGTACTTTCAAACTTGCACAGTTCTTTATCTTCGCTATCCAATACATTGTACGTATCCTCGGTTAGATATATGCCTTGAGCTTTTAATGACGATAGCATCACTATTGCCACAGCCGACAGACCGGATGATTCAACATCAGTATAGAGTGTACCAGCACCTGAGTGAATCACTATTTTTGTGGTTACTGATTTTGAGCTCATCTTCAGATTATTATACTTATCCATTAATTCCGTTATTTTGTGGGCTGTTCCAAGGGCACTGCCGCTATCCTCAAAGGAATACACCGTGCGGTTTTTGTAATCTTTTATCATAATTCCACGATTTTTCTGAAGCAAAACATCGTTTAGTTTTTTGATAATATGAGTGGCGGATGATTTCACAGAGCTCTCCTCATCAAAGACATACTCTGTCACCATTACGGTTATTGTTTCTAATTCTGACACTGTTGCACTCATCCTCTTGCTCCCTATATTCGGCATTTTAACGTTCTTTCTTTAAATTCAAATTACTACCGCAGCTTTGACAGCAGTGCTCATACTAAACAATAGTATAATATTATAAATTACTTTGAATAATCCACCCGAAATCCCTGTCCTTTTAATGCTTCCATGTACTCATTCCAGAGTTTTAGTTTATCGGTGCCGCAGTCAATAAAATCCCACGGCAGAGATGATTCAAAGTTACGGTTACCAAAGAGAACTTTTTTATAATCTATGTTTGCCTCTTTTGATGCAGCTTTAAAGTTAAGTTTCTTTTGCAGCATAATGTTGAGAACATTGGCGGCTTCTTTTCCTGCCCGCGCAAAGTATCCTTCAAGATATGCAGCTCCGGCTGCATCATAAGAGAGTTTTATCCCATAGTTTTTAAGCCCGTTTTTAAGGGTTTTTAACCGTTGCTTTATTATCTGTTCACTTTCCATCGGATGCCACTGAAAAGGTGTAAAAGCCTTTGGCACAAACGGGGACACGGTGATGGAAATCTGTCCGCTTTTTGAAAGTCCTCTGATTTGCCCGGCAAGATGGATAATTTCTAAAATATCGTCATGTGTCTCAGTGGGAAGTCCTGTCATAAAATAAAGGCGTAACATACTGATTCCTTTTTCAAAAATCAGACGGCAGGTGGTGATAATATCCTCATGTGTAATTTTCTTATTTATAACAGCCCTGAGGCGCTCGGAGCCTGCCTCCGGAGCTATCGAGACGCTTTGTTTTTCTTTCATAAGAGACAGGATTTCACCGCTGCGGTGGCTTGCCCTGAGGGATGTTATCGAAAACTCCACACCATCTATGCCCAGAACCTCATCAATGTGCGGGTAATCAGTCAGGGACGGGCCTATCAGTCCCATTCTGCCACAGGAGGGTTTAACCCTATCAATTTCCTCTTTAACAGATGTAAGGTCGCGTTTTCTTGGCGGGCCGTATATGGATGATATGGCACAGAAACGGCATTTCCACGGGCAGCCCCTCATGGCCTCAATCAGATACATATTGGAAAACTCCGTGTTTTGGCTGAGTAGTTGTGAGGGCACTCTGAGTTTATTTAAATCTCCGGCAAATACTCTTTTTACCTTCTCAGGGGTATCAGCAGGCAAGTAAAAACCAGGTTCCCCTTTAAGAGAATTGAGGAGTGCGGTTTTGCCGCTTGATTTGTCAAGTTTAGAAAAAAAACTTTCAATAAGCGGCTCACCCTCACCGGCAAACACTACATCAAAAAACGGGGCAAGCGGTTGTGGGTTCATAAAAGCACAGGGGCCACCCATGATAACAAGCGGATGGGTATCGTTACGGTCTTTGGCATAAAGCGGGATTTTTGCAAGCTCAAGTATTTTAAGGACATTAATGTAGTCATTTTCATAAGAAACAGATAAGGCTACAATGTCAAAAGCAGTAAGAGGTGTGAGGGATTCATATGAAAACAGCACGGTACCGGTTCTTTTAAACTCATCGCATATGTCGGGTTCGGGCAGAAACGTGCGCTCACAGAGGGCGTCATTTCTTTCATTAATCATGCTATAGATAATTCTGAAGCCCAGGTTTGACATTCCCACATGGTAGGAGTTTGGATAGGCCAGACACAGACGATGCTTACCGCCGTGATTTTTTATTGTGGCGCCTTGCTCCTGCTCGATAAGCGCCCGTATTTTGTCCTTATAACTATATGGAAACTTACCGGATTGAAACCTCTTAACTTCCATGGATTAATTATTTTACAAAGTTACTGCTGCAAAAGTATATAAGAGAGATTAAACATAGACAAAACTGGAAGATAGGTGATATAATAAACTAAGGGCAGTGGAGAGAGATAAGTTCAGCGGCAGGTAATTATTTGAGCAGCCTTTTTCCAGCAAAATTGCCTGCGGTAATACAAATCTTTAATTTACAGTTGTGATTTCATAAAAATACTGTAAAGGAGGATTTGTATATGAACATCAAAAAGATAATATTACTTTTGTTGGTAGTTGTGGTTTCTGTTGTTATCTATGGCCTTGTAACAGCATACCTCCGGCACAATAACTTAAAAAATAAATATATAATAAACAATATGGAGGGTTTCGTTAAAGTACGAAAGCAGGGACAGCCTGAGCGCAGAGCCGTTGTGCATGATGAATTGGAGCCTGGGGATGTTATAAAGTGTATGTATAATTCTAAGGCGGATGTATTATTAAAGAAAGGGACTGCTGTCAGGGTGAAAGGTAACTCCGCCATTAAGGTTGAGGAGGTAACTCCTGAGGGTAATCCTGTTATAAAATTGTCTAAAGGTTCGGTATTATCAAAAGTGACAAGGAGTCTTTCAGCTGCTAAAGCTGTAAAGACAAAAGTGTTTACAGTAAAAACACCAAATGCAGTTGCCGGAGTGAGGGGTACATCTTTTTTAGTGAAATACAATGATGATAATGAAATCCCTGATTTAAGCAGAGAGATAATCTCTACTACAGAGGTTGCAGTGTTGGATGGAACTGTGAGTTTTTATGTTAATAGCAGCTCAGTTGAGGTTGATATAAGTGGAGGTAAAAGGGTAGTTCTGGAGCATTTTTCATCAACACCTAAGATATCATCTGTTACCGCCGACGACAAGAAGAGGTTAGAGGAAATTGGGGAGATTAAAACCGAACTGAATTTTTTTGATTCCTTTCTTCCTGATATAAAGAAATCGTTTAATCTGATAGTCTGCCGGAAAGTTGCCGACCTTACAAAGACAGAGATGGGTAACATAGAAACCGCCCTGATTAGCTACAGTTATGGACATGAACAGAAAATGCCGGAGAGACTTAGTGATATCGATATGCAGGGCAAAAAAGAATTATATGACTCCTGCGGGCTGCCATATTTATACAAAAAAATCAACTCATATACTGCCGAGATAAGGTCGGCAGGCTCCGACATGGAATTTTTTACAGACGACGATATAGTAAAAACTGTAACCTTCAGGTAAGCATACTTTACTGCAAAAAAACATATCAAATTATTCTTAATTCTCAATTTTTGCAGCGGGCAAACTGCCCGCATAGCTTCTAAACGCCTCAGGATCCGCCATAGCCGACTGTAACCCTGCCACTTTCCACTATTACAGGAACACTTCTCTGTCCTTTAGAAAACTTAAGCATCTCCTCCATTTTGGCCTTATCACTAATTACATCGAAATATGCAGCGTTATCTCCATAAGCCGACCTGGCTCTTTCTGTGTAGGGTCAGCCTGCTTTGCCGTATATAATAACCACATCTGTTGCCATTATAAGGTCCTCCTCACTTTGCACTGGACATATTGACTAATTATAGCATATTATAAGGCAGGTGTGATGGAAGAGCAAGAGAAAACAAAAGAAGAATTGTTAAAAGAGCTGCAACAGCTTAAGGACGATTTAACTCACTACCGGAGACGTGAGCGTAAGTGTAAGGAGTGTGAGGCTAACCTTAAAGAGACAGAGGCCAGGTTCAGGCTTATGGCGGACTCTGCACCGGTCTTTATCTGGATGTCTGATGCAGACGGCAAGCGCAGTTATTTCAATAAAGTATGGCTTGACTACACCGGCAAGACACTTGAGCAGGAATCCGGTGATAAGTGGATTGACGCTGTTTATAGCGATGATAGAGAGAACTTTGAAGAGATTTATAACAAGCATTTGCAGTTGAGAGAACCGTATAAGGTAGAGTACCGGTTAAGGCGGCATGACGGGGTTTACCGCTGGATACTTGAAACCGCCACCGCCCGTTTCTGTTTGGACAATAAGTTTATAGGATTTATCGGTTCAGCGGTTGGTATAACCGAGAGAAAGGAAGCCGAAGCTCGTCTCCACCACATAGCCCACCATGACATGCTTACTGGACTGCCTAACAGGATACTTTTTTTTGACCGTCTCAATAACTTTATCGAACAGGCTAAACGGTATAACCACATGCTGGCTCTTCTGTTTCTTGATCTTAACCGGTTTAAGGCGGTAAATGACCTCTATGGGCATCATGCAGGAGACCTGCTTTTGAAGGAAACATCGGAGCGCCTGAGCGAGTGCATAAGAAAGTCCGACACACTTGCACGAATGGGAGGCGATGAATTTAATATAATCCTCTCACGAATAAGCGGAAAGCGTGACCCCAGAGCAGTTGCTTTAAAAATCATAGAATCACTTACGGCACCTTTCAATATTGAAGGGAACGAGTGCTCAGTCGGCACAAGCATCGGTATCAGCATTTACCCGCTTGATGCCTCAGATGCCGCTGTGTTGATTAAAAAAGCTGATGAGGCCATGTACAAGGCTAAAGAAAAGAAAACCAGTTCTTTTGAATTCTGTTCATAGACCCATCTCACCAGAGTTTGTGCTGTTATGAAATTATTCTGATGAATTTTTAAATACCGCAAAACAAAAAAAGGACTGCCGCCAACGGGATTTTCCCTTGCTTATACCGAGTTGCATTCATTCGATTAACTTTGTTGGCATCGTCGAGAGCTCCTTGACGTACGAGCATAGTACGTCTGTGTCGCTTTCTCCTTGCCGCCTCGTTACTCTTTTGACTGCAACTTGGTATTAAACACTACACATTTTGCCCTGATGTGGTAAAATACAGCTTGACCTGAAATGGACTTCTTAAACGAACTTAGAAGATTATTGTCTGAAGGATACGGCGGGGTTGAAATAGTTAAGCACCACAGTGCCCTGATGGATTCTTTCATTAAAGAGACGGCTCCCGCCGGTGTCTTTGAACACCCTGTAGCGCTCTTTGCTATCGGTGGCTACGGCAGAGCTGAGCTTGCTCCATATTCCGACGTGGATTTAATGTTTCTCATCGAGGACAGGGCAAACCAGGCCCAAATAACCCTAGTTGAGGAGTTCTACTATAAACTTATAAACGAACACATAAACGTAAGCCATTCGGTTAGAACCGTAAGCGAGTGTATTGAACAATCTCGGCTTGACCTCAGAACCCGCACATCGCTCTTAGACGGCAGGTTTTTAACCGGAAACGGACAGTTTGCAAAGGTTTTTTTTGAAAAAATTCACACTGAGGCCTCAGGTAGGGCTAGGAGAGCTTTCTTTACGGAGCGGGTAAGGGAAAGACGCATACGGCTTGAAAAATATGGCACATCGCCTTTTCTGCTGGAGCCTAACGTAAAGGAATCTCAGGGCGGGTTAAGAGACATTCATGACGCTCTGTGGATTACTAAGACAGTTCTGGATTTCAGCTCTCTCAATGATTTTAAAAAAATCATGGATGACTATGATTTTAAAATCCTTATGTCTGCTTACGATTTCCTTTTGAAAGTAAGAATAGCCCTCCATCTGGTCAGTGAAAGAGAAAACGATGTGTTGTCTTTTCAGCATCAAAATGCCGTAGCTGCTCTTTTGGGTATCAGGCAGTCAGGGTATTTCAGCGCCTCTGAGAGGCTCATGAGGCTCTACTACCTGAGGGCAGGCACAATCCGCACAATTACGGCTAAAGTTCGCAACATTGCCGGCTCCGTATATGTTAAGATGCCTGCAAGATTTGAAAAAGTGAAAATAAACGGTACTTTCTCAACCGTGGGAAACAAAATGATGCTAAACCGCACGGTTTCTTTAAAGCGTGAACCACACTTAATACTGGAAAGTTATGCTCTGTACAGCCGCATCGGAAATGACTTTACCGGCTTTCTGAATGAGCTGATAAAAAGACACCTTGTTTGTGTAAATGGTAAACTGAGAACCGGTATGCTCTCTGCCGGTTACTTCCTTGAGATTCTTGCAGGGCAAAGAGTATATGCCACACTTAGGCTTATGCACTCACACGGGGTGTTAGGACGCTTTATACCGGAATTCGGCGCTCTTAAATACCTGGTTGTACACGAACCCTACCACATATACACAGTTGACGAGCACTCCCTGTATGCAATAAAAATACTTGAGAATCTCTTAAATCCGAATAACTCCCCGGAGCGCCGTATCGGTGATGTTTTCAGGGGTTTTCCGGACAAACACCTCCTCTTTCTGACCCTCCTTCTGCACGATATTGGAAAATCAAAAGGACATGCCCACTCAGCCGAGGGGTACAAAAAGATCAAGCCGATACTGGAACGCCTGGGCCTTAAAAAACACGACAGAGAGACCGTGGAATTCCTTGTCCGTAACCATATATTAATGTCAAAAACGGCATTAACCAAAGACATCGATGACCCTGAAACTCTGGCAGCCTTTTCCGGTGCCATAAAAAATAATTATCTCCTTATGGCTATTTTTCTTATAACATACGCCGATATGTCCGCCGTAAACCCTGAGTTTATGACCAAATGGAGACTTAACCTTCTTATCAGGCTCTTTCATGCGGCACAGAGCTTTCTCAGAGACGGAACGTTGAAACACACAGGACATCTTTGTGAAATATCCAAACAACTCAATGCACACTTGTACCCTGATATATCAAAAGATGAACTTGAAGAGTTCATAAAGTCAGCGCCGGAAAAATACCTGTTTTCAAGCACGGCGGAAAGAATTCTGAAAGAATTCTCATGGGTTAAAGAGTTTTTAGCGACAGGACTTCCGGTTATAAAACTTCAACAGTCGGCGGATACAACTACAGGGTTAACCATTGTGGGAGCCGACAGGCGTGGACTTCTTGCTTCAATTGTGGGCGTGCTTTCAGCACGGAGACTTAATATTGTTTCACTCAGGACATTTACCATGCGCTCTGAAGCCCTTAAGCCGGGAGATTTTGTTATAGACAGGTTTCAACTTTCCAACTACACATCCCTTTGGTGGGAAGGAATGGATGAGCTGCTAAGTGAGGAATTAACTCAGTGTATAACCGGTGGAAAACTCCCTGAGCTGAGACAATATCCCCGTAAAAACGGCAGATTTTCACCCTTTGTTGATGTTGATAACGATTTATCCGCCGGTGTAACTGTGTTTGAAATAATGTCCTCCGACAGGATAGGGCTTCTTTACGAAATAACCAGGTTGTTTTCACGCCGGGGCCTTAATATTACCTCCGCACTGGTAAGCACCGAGTGGGAGATAGCCCATGATACTTTTTACGTATCAGGTGACGGGCAGAGTCTTGCACCGGAGCAGCTCTGCACTCTTACCTCAGAGCTTTGGGATACTCTTTCTTAAGACATGGAAAAGTTCGGTATAATATTAAAATCATATAAACGTCTTGTATTATTTCTGCTTGTGTTTTTCACATTGGTTTTCATTACCCACTTAATCGGCAGCAAATACTTAAAAGATGAATTAATAAGTGAATTAAAGAAAAACCTGGGACCTAATGTGGTGGTTAAGGATGTGTACGTTAAGGTGTTTCCTCCTCATATAGGTATAGCTGAATTGACAATAAAGGATGAAAACGGTAAAACTGTCGCCGCTGTTGCCGATGCTGTTTTCCACATCCGGTTGATCCCGCTTTTTGGTAAAAAGGTGGTAATACAGCGGGCATTTATAGATAATCCATCCGTAGATATGGACTCTGAATACCTTAAGGCCTTAATTGAACGCCTCAAAAAAGATAAAAAGAAAAAAAGTGCTGTGACAGTGGAAATAGTATCATTTTTGATAAAAAACACTAAAATAAAGCTTTCCGCCAACAACCGCACGGTAGAGCTTTCCCTCAAAGAGAGCAAGGGGCAGATTAGCAAGCTGACAGAGGTTAACCTAAAGGGTATATCTATAGACTACAGTGGGTTTAAGGAGGTTTTAACCTCTGTACCGTTTATTCAAAGCATAACGATAAGCGGCAAGCCCCGTGACGGCGGATTCGAGCTGAAGCAATTTAAGTTAAAAAACCATGGAGTGGAAGTTCTACTTAGCGGACATATTGACAGCAACAACAATGCACATGTTAAAACGGACACCTCTTTGAAAATGGATTATGTCAAAACTCTCTTTGGTCTGAAAAGGCCCGGAGACGGCTATCTTAAACTAAAGGGTGGTGTTGATTATATTGATAAGGCTGTATCAGTAGATATAGATGTTGACGGCCACATGTGGATAGACACTTTTTTGGAGTTAATCCATGAAAAAGAACCGATTAAGGGAGAGGCCGTATTCAGGGGAAACATAAAGGGACAGTTAAAAGCACTTAAAGCTACCGGAAGTGCCGCAATGAACAATGGAGGACAGTTTTACGGCATAGATGTGGACAATCTGACATCCGCTATTGTCTATGAAAACTCCAAACTAAAATTTTATGACGTCCGTGGAAATCTCTATCACGGCACTACTACGCGTGCTGAGGTGGTACTGAACATGCCGGTTGTTAATTACTTTACACTGGATGTTGAAGCTGAAAATATAGACAGCGGCCCGATATTTAAACTGATTAACTGGGACCCGGGACTCTCTCATGGTAAAATGACAGGGAAAATCCACCATGAGGGCAAATACTTCAGCCCTGTGGCAACTTTTAAGTACGTCAGAGCGGCACAGGGTACTGATAATACAACCTCCTCGAAAACACTTGACAGTAAAAATGTAATCAAACGAGTTGATGAGGTAACAGGCGGCGTTACACTTGTTGACGGGGAAGTAACCCTCAAAAATGTGGAATTTAAGACTATGCTTAGCAAGGGCAGGGCAACCGGCACATACAATATTAATAATGATACGTTAAACTTAACCACAATGATTTCAACAAAGGATGCAGCAGACTTTACAAGGCCGTATAATGAGGATTTACGCGGAGCCGGCACATTTAACGGAATTGTATCGGGAAAGGGCAAGGACCCAAGTATTGCAGGTACAATTGCTCTGTCCTCAGGGTCAGTTTTTGGGCTTAACTTCAACACCATGAATACCAAAGCAGATTACAACATGAGAAAACTGGTTCTCACTGACGGGATATCTCAGGCCTATGGGGGCAAATGCCGCTTTGGCGGCACAACGGTGTTTAAAGATCCAAGGTATATCTTTGATTTTAATAACCCGCATATGAATATGGACTTTGCTCTAAATGATATTGAAATTGATAAATTAACTAAAAAATATCTTGAGATTGATAAGCTAAACGGTAGTCTTAGCGGTGAGTTTGATGTAAAAGGGCAGCCGGGAAATCTCACATACACCGGAGATGCTGCTGTCTCAAACCTTACATATAAGGGCATTGCCGCCGGTGTGGCAAAATCGAAATTCACTCACCACACAGACAAAATAGTTCTTAAGAAGTTTTCAATAGCTAAAGGCAGCTCAGAGCTTTTATTAGACGGCTCAATAACTCAAAAGGGAAAGAACTGGATGGATAAGGCAGGCTTCAGATATGATATTGTTTCAGCAAAATGCCGCCTAAACGCAAGGGATATTCCGTTTACTGAAAAACTGGGGGATGCCTCCTCAGAGTGCTCGATTAAAATGGCAGGCACTGTGAGCAACCCCGACCTGAGCTTTGACGCTACTGTCAGAAGTGCCGAATATCCTGCCGTTAACGGTAAGATATCTGTTGTGACTAAAGCCGGGGAGGCTGTCTTAAAAGGAAGTTTTCTGGACAATAAGCTCTTATTTAACGGTGCTGTAAAGCTGACCGCCGGCTACCTGTGGTCACTTAATGCGCAGTTTAAACGTGGTAACTACGAGGGGATCATCAAAAAGCTGGTAAAGACAAAGCTTCCGGCTGACCTTAAGATTATCCTTGCCGGTTCGGCCTCTTTGAAGGGCAGCTCAAAGGACATAGCCGGGCGGGTTGTGCTGCCTGAGCTTAATCTCTCAGTTTATCGCTACAGCGTATTAAATAACGGCAACATAGATATTTCCTTAAATGATAGGAAATTATCAATCAACTCCTTAAGACTAAACGCCGGAGATAGTGAATTCAATGTACAGGGAGGTATTGAGGCAGGGAAAAGCTACAATCTTTCAATTACCGGACAGCCTGAGCTTAACCTTCTGCGGGGTGAATCGGCAAAGATAAGCTGGATTAACGGTAAAACCAATATTACCCTCTCCGTAACGGGAGACTGGACAAGGCCGCAGATAGCCGGAGGACTTAGCGTGTCTAAGGGGTCTCTGGGAATAAAAGGGTTTCGTTATTTTCTGAGCGACATAGAGAGCGACATACACTTTGAAAGCAACAAACTGGTGATAAAGAATATATCCACTAAGATAGGAGGCGGTAGTGTAACGGCTGCCGGCGTGGGCTATCTGGATGGGTTTAAATTGAAGAAATTCTATCTTGACGGTGTCGCCAAAAACGTGCCTGCAAATGTTGGAGAGGGTTTTACTATGAAATTTGGAGGCAGATTTCTATACAGCGGCGACCTTAACAAGCAAACTCTCTCCGGGGATCTGGATATTTCCACTGCCCGGTACTCTAAGAACCTCTACTGGCAGGACCTTGTTTTTGAAAAAACATCCGACTCACAACAGATCAATCCGTTTCTGAAAAATCTTGACTTTAACGTTAACGTAAAGGGTGACAAAAACATAGTAGTTGATAATAACGTTGCCGAATCAAATATAAAATTAGACCTTCAGGTTAAGGGAAACACTGCAAAACCTGTCATTTACGGAAGGATGACGGCGGAGCAGGGAAAGGTGTTTTTCAGAAACTATGAGTTTACCCTGCAAAGCGCAAATGCTGATTTTGCCGGCAGCACCGACATCAATCCCTATATAAACATAGTAGCTGAGACTATTGTTAAAGGTTATAACATAAAACTGCTGATGAACGGGCAGCTTAAGCGTTTTGACCTTTCCATGTCCTCAACACCTCCGCTTAAGGAAACAGCGATTTTAGCTCTGTTTGCCGGCTCAGACCTTTCAAGGGGAGCCACTTCCGTCTTAGCCGGTAAGTATCAGGGAGTCTTTGAGGAAAGAGTAAAAAACATTACAGGTTTGAACCGCCTCGAGGTTGTCCCTTCCGTTTCTGAGGACAAAACCTCTGTCTCTCCTCAGGTTACTGTCTCAAAGAAACTATTTAACGATAAATTAAATGTAACTCTGACCTCAGGAGTTACAAAAGGGGAAATAATTAAGGTAGAATATAAATTAAAGAAAAATGTCTCCCTGGTCGGCGAAAGAAACGAACTTGGTAACGTAGGCGGAGACGTTAAATTTAGGTTTGAGTTTAAGTGAAAAAGCTGACATTTAAAATAATAATTACCGCTTTTATTATAAGTGTATCACTTCCGGCGTTAAATCCGCACACTGCGTTTTCCGCCTCTGCAATGAAACCTTTTAAGGTGGCTCAAATAAGCATATCCGGTCTCTACAGCGTTGAGAGAACCGAATTTATTCACATGCTGGGCATACATGAGGGAGATATTGCAGATGAAAACAAAATACGGGAAGGGATAAAATCGGTTTTTAAAAAGGGTTTTTTCAATGATATAAAAGTTTATGGCAACTACAACAGCGGAATGCTCACTGTTGATGTTAAAGAAAGGGCAATAGTAACCGCCGTGGATATTACCATAAGCGGCAGCCTGAGTAAAAAAACAATTCGGGAGGTTTTTAGCCTGAAAGAAGGTATGGAGTACCATCAGGAGAGATTGGACGCAGCTATTAAGGAGCTTACTCAGGTGGTAAATGAAATGGGATTTCCGGGGGCAACAATAAATGCCGTCACTACCTATGAGAAGATTCCAGGTAAAGTCAGGATACTGCTTAACGTAAAAGCCGGAGAGCCTGTAAGAATAAAAAGAGTTATGATAAAAGGGGGGCAACACAGGGTAAGAGACCTGCTTGACATACATGAGAGTGATATTTTTGATAAACGTTATGTTGATGATAAACTCAAAGAACTAAAAATAGAGCTAGTCGGGCAGGGCTACTACAACCCGGTTGTGACTTACACTTCCTTTGATTCCATTGACGGTGTACTGGTTATAGATGTGAAAACCGGTAAAAAACTGGCTGTTACATTTAACGGGAATGATTTGTTTTCGACAAAGAAATTAAAGCAAGAAATGCCGTTTTTTGAATATGGCAGTGTCGGAACAGATATTGTCGAGGAGGCAAAACAGTCCATCATCTCACTATACCACCAAAAAGGATACATTGATATATCAATAGAATATGAAATAAAGGACCATACTAATGAGGTTGAAGTCATCTTTAACATTTCAGAGGGCAAAAAGTATAAAGTTGATAAGATAATATTTTCCGGTGTGAGCCTTGATACTAAACAGTTAAAATCAGTGCTTTACACTAAGGAAGGGGAGCCTTTTGACCCCGACGTCAAAGAAGATGATGTAACGGCACTTACAGATTATTATCATAGCATGGGTTTTCTTTCAGTGAAGTTGACAGACATATCCACGGAGATGAATAAAAACAATGGCAAGGTGACAGTGCATATAGCTGTTGAGGAGGGGCACAGGCTTATTATTAAGCAAGTTAAAGTAATCGGGGCTGAGCATTTAAAAGAGCCTGAGCTTATGAATCTTATTAAAATAAAACCACAGACATTCTATTCAGAAACAGACGTTTTCGATGCAAGACAGGTGTTGTTGTCATATGTAAAACAACAAGGCTACGCAAACGGAGATGTTAAAGTCAGCTATGAAATGGATTCTGAAGCACAGGTAACTCTGATTTTTCATATCACTGAGGGGAGTAAGTACTACTTTGGCAACACACTTGTCAAGGGTAATGTTGCAGTGAGATGGGAGGTTTTCAGAAGGGAACTAAAGCACACAAGGGGAGAGCCGTTTAATGTAACAACAGTGTATGAGGAAGTGAGGGACCTCTACAAGACAGGATTATTTACGAGTGTGGATGTTGAGTTTGTAGAGCAGGAGGGGGGCATTAAAGATGTAGTGTTTTATGTAAAGGAGAGTAATGCAGGGCTTGTTGAGTATGGGTTGGGATATGGTGAATATGATGGTCTCCGCGGCTTTATGGATATTAAATATATAAATCTCATGGGCATGAACAGGCAGTTGTCTTTAAATACCAAATTGAGTTTTATAAACCACAAGGTGTCGTTAAATTACTATGAGCCATGGTTTGTAAAAACTCCGCTGCCTTTTTCAGCAACGGTTTCTTACGAAAGACGTGATGAGAAAAACACAGATACGCGGGATATCAACTACAGGGTACAGAGGTTCACAGCAACCCTTGGTGTGGAAAAGGAACTTATACCATTACTTAAAGGTAAGCTTTTCTACGAGTTTAATCTGGTAAAAACCTGGGATGTACAGCCTGACGTAATACTTTCTCATGAGGATACCGGCACCCTTGCTATAAGCAGTATAGTGCCGTCTATTGTCTATGATAGCAGAGACAACCCGCTTGAGCCGACATCCGGCTTTACAGGAGGAATACATGTAAAACTTGCAAGCAAGGTGCTTTTTTCGGAAACTGATTTTGTAAAGATTTCAGGTTATAGTAATTACTACATTGGGCTTACTAAGGGTCTGGTTCTCGCTATGTCTTTGAGAAGCGGCATAGGGCAGGGCTGGAGAGATACTGTAAGTCTGCCAATTATAGAGAGATACTTTCTTGGTGGCGGCACAACTGTGCGTGGTTACGGGCAGGACAGCATGGGCCCAAGGGGCTCAAACGGGGACCCAACCGGTGGAAACGCCTTTTTAATGAGTAATGTGGAATGGAGAATAAATATTTTAAGTTCACTAGGACTGGTGTTGTTTACAGACGGCGGTAACGTCTGGTCACAGTTACATCAGTACAGTTTAAACGATATTAATTACACGGCAGGGGGGGGTATCAGGTATAATACCCCTGTGGGGCCGCTCAGGCTGGACTACGGACACAAACTTAACCGTAAAGAGGATGAATCACCGGGAAGATTTTATTTCAGCATAGGACAGGCATTTTAATCATGGGGGGTTGTTTGTTAAAATTACCGGCTTATACATTATTTGCTGTAATATTTTTTTTGCTAATAACAACTCTGTCGTTTGCACAAGAAGTGTTACTGGATTCTGTTGCAGCCTTTGTGGATGATACAGCAATAACATACAGCGAGTTCGAAAAAAAATACGATGAAACGTCTTCTGCTCCTGCAATAAAAGCATCTGCTCTGAACAAGAAGGATGTTATAAACACAATGATTAACAGGGTGTTGCTAAAGAAAATGGCACTGGCTATGAAGCTAACCGGCAAAGACGATGATGACTTGATCTCTCAGTTTATTGAAATAAAGATACGCTCCTACGTAATCATTCGTGAGGAAGAGATAGAACGCTTCTGTAAAGAACATAACGTTAAAGCTGAAAGCGATGACGAAAGAAAAGAAGTCGAAAAATACCTTACCGAGGCCGAAATAAATAAGAGACTAAAAACCCTGATTGAAGAGCTAAGAGCAAAAGCTTATATAAAAGTATATATTGAGAAGTAAGGGAAGAGTAGTGATACCAAGCGTCTAACTTCGTTGGCTTCGTCAAAAGCTCCGGGGCGTACTCTCGAATCCCCTGTAAGGGGAGGCGTCGCTTTCTCCTTGCCGCCTGTGTTTACTTCTGGCTGCAACTTGGTATGAGTCATGCAACACAGGTGATTCTGAAATTAGCAGTTGGGATAAAACAACTTGATATATTTGAAAAGATACAGAGAAACTTTTAAATTTTGCTATAATATTCACTCGTACTACTTAGCCTGATTATTATAGCCGTTTTATAACCGGAAATCAACAGCCATTAAAATTATAGCGTTAAATGATATAATAGTAACACATCTTTTTGTTATGCTAAAGATATGGAAACTATAGACAAACATAAGATAAGGGAAACTATCTTAGCCAACCGCTGGTTGCTGAGACGTTATCAGGTGGGCTCAATTGCTCTGTTTGGCTCTTATGTCCGTGGTGAACAAAGAGACGACAGCGATATTGATTTTCTGGTGGAATTTGAAAATAATACGTACTCCAATTTTATTAACCTGGTGTATTCCCTTGAGGAGCTTTTCAATAGGAGTGTTACTGTACTCAGCGAGGAGAGCCTGAGTCCTTATATTAAACCATATGTTATGAAGGAGTTTGAACGTATTGAAGGATGATATGGTTTTTATACGTCATATCCTCGATGAAACCGATTACCTGATTGATAAGTCTGTGGGATTAACATATGACGATTTTATTGCAGATGCAACTCTGATGCGTGCATTTGCACGGAGTCTTGAAATTATAGGCGAAGCCTCAAAAAACACCTCAGAGTCATTTCGCTTGAAACATGCCGAAATCAAATGGAAAGAGATTGCAGGGCTCAGAGACAAACTCATCCATCAGTATTTTAGCATAGACTGGCATATCCTTTGGGATGTAGTTAAACATAATATACCGGAACTTAGAAAAAAATTGGAAAACATAGTAAATGATACCCAAAAAAATTATAGACAACATTTGTAGTGAATGATATTTAATCTGACAGGTGTATAATTTCTTCCTCGCCAAAATTGTAAGACAATCTTGAGCTGTCCGATATGTACCAATAACATTCGTATGACACAGTAAAAACCACCCTCTAAATCTCCCATGAGGGAGACTTCTAACTCAACCTCCTTCGAGGAGGGCTTTAAAAAGACATCTTATTTTTACTTTTGCTTTACTCCCTTTGTTTTAGCTTACTTTCAACAATAGCATTAACCATATCGCTGACAGTAGCACGAGAAGGTGTGATGCCGACTGTGAGACCCTTCTTTTCTATAGCTTTTTTTGTAACAGGGCCTATGGCGGCAATGGTTACATCAGAGAGGAGCTCAATAAGGCTGTGGCCGATAGAATCCATGAGATTTGTGAAGGTGGCGGCGGATGTAAACGTGGCGGTTGTGATTTTTCGCTCTTTGAGACAACGTTCAAGCCTCTTTATATGTGGAATTTGATTTACCGCTTTATAAGTTACAGGTGCATCAATGTAGCCGCCAAGCTCTCTAATACGCTCTGGGAAGACTTCCCTTGCTTTTTCCGCTTTCGGTAACAGAAACCGCCTGCCTTTTATCTCGTCCTTGCTTTCAAACAGTTTTACTAAACCCTCTGCGTTGAATTCATCCGGCACCTCATCAACTTTGATACCATACTTTTGAACAGCCTCTTTCGTTTTTATCCCTATTGCACATATTTTTATGCCCTTTAGGTCTCTAACGTCACGCTTTTTTTCAAGTAACCGTTTAATGAAATAATCAAAACCGTTGACACTGGTAAATATCAGCCAATCATAACTTTCGAGATTTTCTATGGCGGCATCAAGCCCACTGTAACTCTCAGGCGGAACAATTTTAATTGTCGGGAATTCAAATATTTCAGCACCCAGGGACTCAAGCGGCTCATAGTCCTTGCCGTAGGGCCTGGTTATTAAAATCCTTTCACCAAAAAGAGGTCTGGTTTCAAACCAGTTGAGAGTTTCCCTCAGAAGAACTGTGTTGCCGACAACCATGATGGCAGGAGGCTTTATGTTTTCAGCTTGTGAAATGGCTGCAATGCTATGCAGTACTCCAGTTACGGTAGTTTGTTCAGGGCGGCTGCCCCAGCGAATTACGGCTGCCGGCGTGTCGGCGCTCTTGCCGTGCTCTATGAGTTTTGCCGTTATGAAAGATAAATTCTTCACTCCCATTAGAAACACCAGCGTGTCAAAACCACCGGCAAGTGATTGCCAGTTAATTTTGCTGTCGGTCTTTGTTTCATCCTCATTACCGGTTATTACCGCAAACGAGGACGAGTACTTTCTGTGTGTTATGGGAATACCGGCATAGGCCGGAACACTAATAGCGGATGTGACACCGGGGATAATTTCAAACTCTATACCGTGGGCGGTCAGCACCTCGGCCTCCTCTCCACCACGGCCAAAAACAAAAGGGTCACCACCTTTTAATCTGCAAACAGATTTTCCTGCAAGTGCTTTTTCAACAAGGGCTGCATTTATGGCATCCTGATTCATCTCGTGGTGTCCTCCGCGCTTACCGGCATATACCAATTCTGCGCTCTCTTTGGCATAGTTGAGAATCTGTGCGTTTATATGAAAATCATATACTATAACATCTGCACTTTTGAGGCAATTCAATGCCTTCACTGTAAGTAATCCAATATCGCCGGGACCAGCCCCTGTTAAATAAACTTTACCTTTTTTCATAAACCTCATCCAGTATCTCTTTTGCACCCCTGTTTAATAACTCCTGAGCCAATGCAACCCCTGTTGTCTCGGCATCCGCGACTTTTCCCTCTTTAACTCCTTTTATTATTCTATCACCTGAGACGCTCCCAACAAGGGCGACAAGACGCAATATTCCGTTGCCGATAAGTGTTGCATGAGCGGCTATCGGCACCTGACAGCCTCCCTGCAGTCTTTTTAAGAGCGCCCTCTCCGCCAACACACACACCTCCGTGTCGCTGTGGTTTAACTTAGCAACTATCGAATTTACAACGTTGTCATCAGTGCGGCACTCAACCCCTACAGCCCCCTGCCCTATAGCTGGAAGGCATACTGAGGTTTCCAGAGACTCGGTTATTCGCCCTGAAAGACCAAGTCTGTTTAATCCGGCGGCGGCTACCACTATTGCGTCAAACTGCCTCTCATCGAGTTTTCTGATGCGGGTATCGAGGTTGCCGCGTAACTGGAGTATCTCTATATCCGGTCTGAGGCTCAACAGTTGACATGCTCGCCTTAAGCTGCTTGTGCCTAATTTTGAGCCTGCCGGTAAATCCATAAATTTCAGGCCGCTGCGGCTGATAAGTGCATCCTCTGCGGTTTCCCGTCTAAGTATCGCAGCAAGATGAAGCCCTTCTGGAAACTCCACAGGCACATCTTTCATACTGTGGACGGCAAGATCGGATTCTCCGGCAAGAAGCGACTCCTCGATTTCCTTTACAAAAAGCCCCTTACCACCGACTTTTGAAAGCGGCACATCAAGGATTTTATCTCCTGTTGTCTTTATTGTTCTAAGTTCTACTTCAACTTCAGGCTGTATCTTTTGAATTTCAGACTTAACCCAGTTAGCTTGCCAAAGGGCCAGTGTACTGCCACGTGTTCCAATTATAAGTTTTCTTTTATCCATAATTTTTTTGAGTTCCCTTCCATTTGGAGTGGGTAGGATGCTTTAATCAAAATGCTTTTTTCATTTTATTTATAGCCTAATTTTAACGAGAGAAGCAAAAGGATGTCAAGGTTAAAATCACGGCTACAAAACAGCCGACCCTGACATCCATTTTCCTTCCTTGATGGGGTTTGGGGTTTGTATATATTTATAGCATCATTCAAAAGTATGTTCATATGGAATTACTGCTTATGCAGTTAACTCCGGCAGATAGTTTTTTGTCATTTGGAGATGCATAGAAGAGACTGGATTGTCGCTCGGAGGCGGGAATGACAAAAGAGGGTGCAATTCCTTTTCTGTCATTCCGAGCGAAAGCCGGAATCCAGTTACAGTGATGTTCAAAAAAATATTCGCTTTTATAGACAACAAACCCACTAATAATGCAGTTTCAATTGGATTCAATCTGAACGTACTTTTGTATTTATTATAATATCCACCAGTCCGGCGTATTGCCTTTATTATATTCATTGATTAAAATAGCTACGTCTCCGGCAAAAGTTAGACACAACATTTGTCAAAAGGGCGGTTTACCTGAAAAACATGGTTCACATGCTTAAAAGTTCAGATTAATTTATCATACTGAGCATGTGTACCAATCCAAAACCACAAAAGTCCTTCCTCAATCTCAACAGCAAGAGCTCTATACTTTTTCCCAATCCTGATACACCAATAGTTTTCGACTTTTTTCAGGTGTAAAGAAGGATGAGCAGGATTTTCTTTTAATAGTGCAAAGCTTTTATCTGCAAGTTCTCTTATATTAGTTGGCAGATTTTCATAATGATTCCAATAAGAGTCGGCGGCATAATGTCTCATATAGTTTTGTAGCGGCCTTGCTTAAATTCAAATACAGCTTTGTCAGATGTCATCTTCAGTTTGCCTGACTTAACGTCTTCCTCGAGTTGTCTATCCCATAACTCTGCATCAAATTCTTCAAACCAATCTCTAAGCTTAATTAAATCATCTCTTGTTAAGGCCGTTATTGCATTTTCTATCTCTCTTAAAGTCACCATTAGACACCTCCAATAATTAAAGAATAATTCTTATAATAGATAGATGTCAATAATTACTTGTACATTCCGTTGAAATCTACCATCTGTTCTGGTAATATCGACCACCAATAAAATTAGAACGGAAGTTCCGAGTGGTAAAACGACTAAGGGTTTGAAAACAAAGGAGAAAAGGCATATACGGTAAAAACAAGTAGCTGTGATTATTATTTTTTAGTGCTTGACAAATATATTGTTATACCCGAAATCCGATATAGAAAAACCTGTATCCCGTTAAAAGTGGTTTTTGAGGAGAAATTTCAGATTATAGCAGACCTATGCATTTTGTTCCACTATAAAAAGTTTATTTTTT
>JAMOBJ010000041.1 GCA_039908095.1 Nitrospirae bacterium YQR-1 | reverse complement strand
CCACAGGCTCTACTACTAAATTTTTGGAGAAAATTTAGAAAAGAAAAAAAAGAAGGCTTGACATTTCAACATAGCAGACAACTATCATACGTGAGCTGCTTGAGAGATTTAAGGGCAACAAGAGCAAAGTTTCAAGATACCTTGCAATTGATTACAAAACCCTGTTAAATAAAATAAAGGAGCACAATATATAAAATCAGCCCCTGTGGTTTCAGAAAAACCGGCAGTTTATGTATAATACACTTGTTGGAAACCATAGTAGTAAAGATAGGAAGTAACACACTGGCCTCGGAAAAGGGACTGGATGAAAAGCGGATAAGGCAACTGGCCTGGGATATCTCCGCTGCCCATGATGAGGGGTACGACGTGGTGGTGGTATCCTCAGGGGCGGTGGCCGCTGGGCGTTGTAAGCTGGGGTTGGAGGGACGCATTGACGATATAAACCTCAAGCAAGCCGCAGCAGCTGTGGGTCAAAGCTCTCTTGTGTGGGCTTATGAAAAAGCCTTCGGCGCATTTGATAAAAAAGTTGCACAGGTGCTTCTCACCAGAGACGTCTTTTCAGACAGAAGACGGTTCATAAATGCCGGGAATACCCTCAACACCCTCCTGTCATTGAAGGTAATCCCAATTATTAATGAAAATGACACTGTATCGGTTGAGGAACTTAAGTTTGGTGACAACGATAAACTGGCCGCCCTTGTCGCTGCCTTACTTAATGCCTCCAGACTGGTTATTCTCTCAGATGTTGACGGCCTCTTTACAGCAGATCCACGAAAAAACAGCAGCGCGAAGTTAATTCAAAAAGTCACGGAAATAACCGGTGAGCTGGAAGCACTTGCAGGCGGGGCCGGTACAATATCCGGTACCGGCGGCATGTATTCAAAAATTATGGCCGCCAAGATTGCCACAGCACATGGTATTACCGTGACTATTATAAACGGGAAAAAGTCAGGCCTGCTTATGAACATTCTAAGAGGAAGTGATACTTTCGGCACTACATTTAGTGCTAAGGTGAGAAAGTTTGGAGCACGAAAAAGCTGGATAGCCTCTCATCTTCATACCCGCGGCAGTATCTTTCTTGATGAGGGTGCAACAAAAGCGCTTGTCAGCAACGGCAAAAGTCTGTTGCCCTCGGGTATTAAGTCCGTGGAGGGGAGCTTTGAGCGCGGCGACGCTCTAAACTGCATTTCAACAGACGGAAAAAAGATTGCCAAGGGAATAGTCAACTACAGCAGTGCTGAGCTAAGCCGCATCATAGGGCATAAAACCTCGGAAATTGAAGGGATACTTGGTTACAAATACTCCGATGAGATTATCCACAGAAACAATATGACTCTATTGTAGAGATTGTAAGCGTCAAGTTAACCCCACCTGTGATTTTTTATGTAAACGCTTTTCGGTCATATATTGTGGGAGCAGGGCTCTGTAATCATTTTTATCTTTAGCATAAGGCGGATGTTCAAAGATATAGGTCAAACGAAGTTAGACGATTGACTGCAGCTTGGTATTAGAATATTCTGAGAGAACTACAGCTTATTGTGGTATCTACCGCCAACATCTTTAAAGTTTATAGTAACGGTGGTACCCGTTGAGGACTCTATCGTAATTGAGCCCTTTAGTTTCATCTTTACGATATCCTGAATTAATTTAAGGCCTGTGTAGGTGTCTATTTTTATAGTTGCGGCATCAAAGCCCATGCCGTTGTCGCTTACGATTAGTATGTAGCTGCCGTCATCTTGTAAGTTTAAGGTGATTACAATCTCTCCCGGGCGCTCTTTAGTAAAACCGTGTCTGAGTGAGTTGGAGATAAGTTCATTGAGTATGAGTCCGCACTGCATCATTATGTTGATACTGAGTGAGGCGATATTTGTGTGCACCACAACACTGCTCTGAGGGTATCCGTATGAGTTGATAAGCTCTCCGCTGAGAGCCTCTATGTAGCCGGCAACCTCCACAGATGCCATATCACTGGAGTCGTAGAGCCTGTCATGCAGAAGTGTCATCGCCTTGACTCTGGAGTAACTACTCTTAAGTACCGAGAGGGACTGTGGATCGGATACATTTGCGACACTTAAATTTATCATGCTCGAAATAATCTGAAGGTTATTTCTCACCCTGTGGTGAACTTCTTTTAAGAGGATTTCTTTTTCATTTAAAGAAGCCACCAGCGCAGTGTTAGAGTCCCTGAGCTGCTGTGTCCGTTCA
This sequence comes from Nitrospirae bacterium YQR-1, assembly GCA_039908095.1. Classification (NCBI taxonomy): domain Bacteria; kingdom Pseudomonadati; phylum Nitrospirota; species Nitrospirae bacterium YQR-1. Next base: position 23,688 of record JAMOBJ010000041.1, on the reverse strand, counting down.
TCCACCATGTCCTGAAGCTGCCCGCTGTAAACAAACAGCTCTTTTTCCATTTCCTTGATTCTTGTAATATCAACACAACAGTAGATGTAAGCGGACGGCTCATCCTTATCATCCATAACCATATCCGATACAATTTGCATGTGAATGTAGCCGCCCTCTTTGTTAAAAACTATTTGTTCACTCCGGTGCACTTTTTCGTCTGAGTATGTGCAGTATTGGCCCGGCATGTAATCATATAAATACTTGCCTGTCATTTCCTGTGGTTTGGTACAGAACATGGCGGATTGCGCCTGGTTTACATAATTTATTTTCATGCCGGTATCTATAATCATAACACCCACAGCAGCTATGTCTATGGCCTTTTGCAGGATACTTAATTGCTGGGAAAACCGGTTAGTCTCATCTGTCTGATGAGCAGGCTCAAGGTCTGCAGCATTTATGCGATGCTTTTTTCTAATCAGGTCAAAGTTGAGCCTTACAAGCCCAAGCAATTCGTGTGTTTTCACAGGTTTATCAAGAAATGAGTTTATCTCAAAACCTGCAAGTTTAGCTAAAGTGGTTTCATCACAGCCGGTGGTTAGTATTACAAAGGAAATACGCCGTCCGTAGTGTTTCTTTAAGATACCAATAAATTCAATGCCGCCTGCGTCAAAGAGCGCAGTGTCTAAAAAAATCACGGAAGGAAGTGTTTGCTGAACCTGCTTTAGGGCCGAGACAACATTTGGTGAGCTTAACACAGCATAGCCTTCACGCTGAAGTACGCTCTGTATTGCAGAAAGCCTCTCCTTATCGCTGTCAACAAGCAGTACTACATCACTAAGCATATGTTCCATTGATTTGACTACCGGTATTTAGCCACTTATGCAATGGTTCTGTCAAGTGCTCTGTACTGAATGGCTTCCGATATGTGGTGGGACTTTATTTCATCAGAGGCGTCAAGATCGGCTATGGTTTGTGAGAGCTTTATAATTCTGGAGTATGCCCGTGCCGAGAGTGCCAGCCGTTGCATGGCTAGATCAAGCAGCTCTGTAGCAGCCTTGTTAAGCCGGCAGTACTTTTTTATATGCCGGGTTTTCATCTGTGCATTAGAGAATATCTTATCATGTTTAAAGCGCTCCAGTTGAACTTTTCTGGCCTCTGAAACGCGCAGTCTGATTTTTTCAGACTTTTCACCTGTGTAACTGGAAGATAAATCCTTATACGGCACGGCGGGCACCTCTATATGAATATCAAATCTGTCCAGAAGCGGACCCGATATTCTGGACCTGTATTTATGAATTTGCGGGGGTGAGCATGTACAGGTATGCCGGCTGTCCCCAAACCTGCCGCACGGACAGGGATTCATTGAAGCAACCAGCATGAAATGGGCAGGTAAATTAATAGTGGCAGCCGCTCTTGAGACGGTTATTTCACCGTCTTCCATGGGCTGTCTCAGTGCCTCAATAACGTTTCTTCTAAACTCCGGCAATTCATCAAGAAACAACACGCCGTGATGAGAAAGGGAGATTTCTCCCGGACGGGGTATGATGCCGCCGCCAATCAGAGCAGCATCTGAGATTGTGTGATGTGGGGAGCGAAACGGTCTGCTTGAGATGAGGGGTTGATTGTCTTTTAAAAGCCCTGCCACACTGTAGATTTGGGTTGCCTCTATGACCTCATCAACTGTCATAGGGGGCAGTATTGAAGATATCCGTTTCGCCAGCATGGTTTTCCCTGAGCCGGGAGGCCCCATCATAATGATATTATGCCCCCCTGAGGCTGCCACCTCAAGCGCCCGTTTAGCGTGCTCTTGGCCCTTTACATCCTGCAAGTCATCTTCATATAAACAATGGTTCTTACTGATGGCTTCCAAATCCACTGCCGGAGAACATGGATGCTCCCGGCCATGCAAAAAATCTATAACCTCGCTTAGACTTTTCACCCCATACACTGACACTCCGTCAACTATGGCTGCCTCCGGCGCATTTTCCAGCGGCAAAATAACTCCTTTAAAGTTTAATTCCTTTGCTTTTATTGAAACCGACAGACAACCCTTTACTGGTTTTATAGTTCCGTCAAGTGAAAGCTCACCGGTTACTATATAATCACTGAGCCTCTCCGGCGCAATTGCACCCTCTGCCGCCATGATGCCCAGAGCTATTGGAAGGTCAAAGGAAGCACCCTCTTTTTTTAAATCGGCAGGAGCTAGGTTTACTATGATTCTTTTTAACGGAAATGAAAATCCGATGTTTTTAAGGGCTGCCCTTACCCGTTCCTTGCTCTCCTTTACCGCCATATCAGGCAGACCCACTATCGAAAAAAATGGAACCCCCTTTGACGCTATGTCAACTTCCACATCCACTACATAAGCGTCTATTCCTATCACTGTACTGCTGTATATCTTTGAAAGCATTCATGTCTATTATAAATGTAGTGAGGTATAAAATTCAATGTACTTTTTAAACAGATAAATACTCTCTGCCATGAAAAACACAAAATCTGCGGAAATTAAAGAAAAAACACAGAGAGAGATTCTTTAATACCAGTACTCCGGGTAACTTCTTGTTTTAGGGATATTATTAACAATAAGTGCGATGATAAGCATAACGGCGGCACCCGCTCCTGCAGGGACCAGTGCATACATATAGCCAAGGTCATGTATGGGTTTTCCGCCGATTACCGCTATAAGGGCTGTTGCACCACCTGGCGGGTGCAGCGTGCGGGTTAAGTGCATGAGGGCTATAGCTGTTGCCACAGCAAAGGATGTTGCAAGCCACATATGGTTATGGAACAGGTTATAGCTGGTAACACCAACGATTGCAGAAATTATATGGCCTCCTATTAGATTTCGCGGCTGGGCAAAAGGGCTTTTTATTGCTCCGTAAATTAGCACCGCAGAGGCACCAAATGAGCCTATTATCATTGTATATCCTGTGCCGTCAATTACATAATAGCTTATACAAGCTACCGCCATAATACCTAAAAAAGCTCCTGTCCATGACCAAATGATTTCAGATAAATTAACCCGTGGCGGCACCATGGCTTTACCCTGCATCTTTTTAAAATAATTTAAGATAATTTTTCCGGCTCCCTATAAATCCGTTTGAAACAATGGAGATATTATACCAAGTTGCAGTCAGAAGCAGCAAGGAGCTTTTAACAGAGCCGACAAAGTTAGACGATTGAAGGCTGCTTGGTATAAGACAAAAAACTTTCTGCCGGAGTTAACCACAAAGGAACCCTATGAATCGTGTATTTGAAAAAAACACCAATTATCTTATGTTATAATCAGTGAGCCCAGTAAAAATTATGATGATTAACAGTGAAAAGGTTTATTGTGAAAAGAAGAGTTGCTACAAGTATATTGAAGTTTGTAAGCAGTGTAAGTATTCAGCCAACTGTTTGGTGTATTCAAAGTACAGACAGCCCGTGTTATTTGAACTAAAGCCTGACGGAAAAAAGAGATGAAATTTGACTGCCATGTACACACATCTCCAAAGTCCTCCTGCAGTATAATGTCCCCCGAAAGACTGCTGAAAGCAGCGGCGGAGACAGGGATTGAGGCTGTAGTTCTAACCGAACACGATTACTTGTGGAGTGCCGGAGAGCTTAATGTATTAAGGGCTAAGTGTGACGGCGCCCTTAGGATTTTTGCCGGTGCGGAAGTCTCCTGTATAGAGGGGCATTTTTTGGTTTTTGGTCTGCATGACCTCAAGGGAATATCCTATAACATGCAGGCTGAGAAGCTGATAGCTTTTGCACACGAAAGGGGGGCTGCCGTAGTGGCTGCCCATCCGTACAGATTTAACTGGAAGGAAGGACAGTATTGCTATGAGCTGGATATTGACGGGGTGGAAATATTAAGCAGCAATACAACAAAAGAGACCGGAAGGCTGGCTGAGAAGCTGGCAAATGACAGGGGACTTTTTCAACTCACATCAAGCGACGCCCACACAGACGCTGTTATAGGAAAATACTACACCATATTTCCTGAAGATATTGCAACTGTTGAGGAGCTTGCTGAATTCATACGCTGTTTTAAGCGATAGTTTTGTGGTATAATCTACGGGCGCCATATATAGTAAAATGCGAAAGTCCGTTCCGATTTAATCCAATTGGTATTATTAGTGGGTTTGTTGTCTATAGCAAAAAGCAAAAGTATGTTCTTATTGAATTTATTAAAGAAGAGATTGCCACACCCCCTGCGGGGGTTCGCAATGACGGCATGTAGCTGTTTTTACTGTGTTTTTTTATTCGTCGTTGCCATGAGCGATAGCGACCAGGGGAATCCCCTTCAGAGGAGGGCAATCTCAACCACTAAAAATAATGAACGGAATTATGGTTTTCGCTATATAAGATGATGTACTGATCAAAAAACATATTAGAAATGAAAAAACATAAAACTAATCCAACAAAACATGGAGATAATGGGGTCAAGGGGGTAAGCTCCCTTGCGGCAGGGGAATCACCTTTAGGGGAGGGGTTTCAGAGGGAGGCGGCGCCTTCCCTTTGCGCCACAGTTCTTCCCGATTGTCCTTACTGCGGGAGCCGGTTTGAGACGCCCAATGAGCTCTTTGATCATGTGATTATGTATCACAGTTGTTGAGGGGACAGCTGACCGCAGTTTGCGGTTACAGGCAGACAGGCTTTGGGATTAAGTGTTAAATCAGACATTAAATTCCGCTTGAAATAGTAATCGGCAACAGCGCCGATCATGGCGGCGTTGTCGGTACAGAGTTCCTTAGGCGGAAGGAGCACCCTCATGCCTTTAAGCGACAGCAGCCGCAGCCGTAATCCCTCGTTTGCCGCCACCCCCCCCGCTATGGACAGAGTACTAACTCCGTATATTTCACTTGCCCATAGCAGCTTTGTGGTAATTGTCTCTGTCACGGCGGCCTGAAATGATGCACAGACGTCTTCTATGGATGTGCTCCGGTTCTTTTCTGAGAGCAGATGGTTTCTGACTGAAGTCTTAAGGCCGCTAAAGCTAAAATCAAGAGTGCCCTTAATCAGTGCCCGTGGAAAATGAACAGCCTTAGGATTTCCGGCTTTTGCCAGCTTATCAATGACGGGGCCTCCGGGGTAACCAAGCCCAAGCATTTTAGCAACCTTATCGTATGCCTCCCCGGCGGCGTCATCCCTCGTTCGCCCAATCTCCTCATAACCTCCCATGTCACTGACCAGATACAGACTGGTGTGCCCGCCCGATATAACAAGCGATATATGAGGAAAAACCGGCTCACGTGATAAAAACACTGAACAGATGTGCCCCTCAAGGTGATTTACCCCGATAAGAGGCAACCCTGCGGCATAAGCGGCGGCCTTTGCAAATGAAGTACCCACGATAAGACAGCCGATAAGTCCCGGACCGTGGCAAACGGCAATTGCCGATAACTGGTTAAGCTCCGTGCCTGATTGCGTGAGGGCTGCGGTAACAGTAGAGTGAATCATCTCTGTGTGTTGCCTTGAGGCCACCTCCGGCACCACCCCTCCATAACGCCTGTGAATCTCATCCTGGCCATAAACTACACTGGATAAAACTGTCCGCCCATCCTCTACGACAGCCGCTGATGTGTCATCACAGGATGTGTCTATGGCAAGAATCAGGGAGTTTACCACGTAGCCGTCTAATTGTCTATTATGGAAAGCCCGGCAGGCGCTGTAAACTTCAGCAGGGAATCATCCACACCGGTATTTATCTTAACCCCGGAAAGAGTCAGCTCCACCACGTTTTCATTTTTATCGTAAACAACTATTTTTTTGATAGGAAAACCCTCTTTTGACTGATAAACATCAAAGTACCGGAGATTGAAATTAGACTGTTTTGGTGTAAACCGTGTAAAGCCGTCTTTTTCCTCTACATTATAATTTACGGCAATATCCTTGAATCCTCTCAAAAGAGCAAGAGGAGTCTGGCCAATTGTCCTTTCATCATATTTTGACCTGAAAGCCTGAGCGTTTTTCTTCTGGTAAATTATCAATTCCCCCTCATTGATATAAACCTCCTGTGTTTCCTGCCCCTCATACTTCCATGACATCCGCTTAGGGGGTTTTATAAAAAAGCTCCCGGTAAATGTAAGCTCCTTTTCTAAATCCTTAAGCTTACTCAGTTGAACAAAACTTCCCTTTATGTCCTTTGCCGATTCATAGTAGTCCGTGATGGTGGAGACAAACGGTTTAGCGGCAAAAGCCTGTGATACAAAAGTAATAAAAACAAAAAAAATTAAAAACTTTTTCATTTAACTAACCCCTTTCATGGAAAGAACCACCTTGACGGTTCTCAGAATTATAAAAACATCAAGCCACAGAGACCAGTTCATTATGTACCAGATGTCGAGCCTTATACGGTTTTCATACGTTGTGTTGCTGCGGCCTGAGACCTGCCAAAGACCGGTTATTCCGGGAACAACGGTAGTTATGGCGTCCACATGGTTCTCGATGGCATACATTTCCCTTAACAAATATGGCCTTGGCCCTACCAAACTCATATTTCCCTCCAGCACGTTAAATATCTGCGGCAATTCGTCAAGAGAGGTTTTTCTTAAAAACGCCCCTATCGGAGTAATTCGGGGATCCTTTGTCAGTTTCCAGTACCTTTCCCACTCCTCCTTCAACTCCTGATTACTGTTTAAAAGCTCCGTAAGAAGATCCTCGGAGTCCTTAACCATAGTCCGAAACTTGTAGCACTTAAACACCTTCCCTTTTTTCCCTATTCTCTCGTGTGAATAAATAACAGGTCCCTTTGACTGTAATTTTATGGCGATACCAAAAGCAACTATCAAGATGAGTACAAAGGGCATTAGTGCAAGGCTTACCACAAGATCAAAAGCTCTCTTTAGGGCCCTGTTGAGGATATATTTCAGGTTGTTTCTTACCTTTAGCAGAAATATTTCCTCGTAAAACAGATGCAGAAGTTCGGTGTTTAACAGAGCCACTCCGTAGAGATTAGGCACAATCATTGTGTTCTTTACTCTCTGTTGAATCTCAAAAGCCATCGAGGCAGTCAACTCTGGCCCTAAAGACGGGATTGCGATTATAATTGTGTTTATCTGAAGCTCTTTTACGAATCTGGTATAATGCCTGATGAGGCCGAAAACTTTTTTACCGTCAATGAAAGTGCCTGTTTTTTCAGTATCATCATCAAGAAACCCCAGCACCTCATACCCGATGTGGGTTTCTCTGCTAAGCCAGGTTGAAATCAGCCTGCCTGTTTTCCCTGCACCCAGGACCAGGACTTTTTCCTTGCATATGCCCGTCATAAACAGCAGTTTTTTACCATAGAGATGAAACAGAGGGTAGATAAAAAAAGAAAAAAGCCACAGAGACACCAGCACCGGTCTCGAAACAAGCCCGGGTATGCGCCCAAGCGTGACTACCGCCATGAGCACCACAAAAGCTAACGTTATGGCATGAAAGAGTTTTTTGTTCTCATCCCAAAACGTAGTCCTGCCGGTGTATATCTGTTGATTTGCTATAAAAAAAATGAAAACAGCAGGAATCCACCACAACCCGATGTAGTACTGAAGGCTGTAATTGTCTGTCTCGAAAGTAAAGAAGACTGGTAAAATGTTCTCCCTCACATGCCATGAGAGGTACAAAGAGGTGTAGTAAGCCGCCAGGTCTATTAAAACCAGTGAACATATTTGTATGAATTTTTTCATATTTATTCTTCCAGCCTCTTATTCTAACTTTGCACAGGCGGAAAAGGAAAGATGTAGGGGTGATTAAAAGTGGGCTTGACAATGAAGCCCGATATACTGTAATACCAAGTTGCATTCGTAAGTAAACACAGGCGGCAAGAAGAAAGCCAACTATGCTTTATGGAGATGTCCCCGCATATGGCATAATATACAAAAAATACCGTTCTTCCTTCACAATGCTATTTGTAAACTCTTTGAGAGCAATTAAGCCGTAGTGTTTAATTAATTCATCCGGTACTCTGATATTGTTGACAATTAGTAATACATCCGCCTTTGCATTATTTCTATATGTCACAACATTTGTGATGCCACTGAACCAAACTGGTGAGCCGACAGAATCAAACTCTGAGCTATGGACGTCTTCTTTGCGTTTTGTTGTAGGTTTCAAGAGAGTGAAGGTTTGCATTCTATCATGCTCTGCGTTATAAAATGCTCTGTCAAGATAAGCCGACACTCCACTGGAAGGAAACGCCCATAAGCTTGCTATCGGCATGTTTTGCAAACTATGTTGCTTTATATAATTTGCAGTCTCCTTGCTTGCTGAAAATGGGTATAGGTAGTCTAAAGTGTTGGCAATTAATGCACCTATTAAACCAAATGAAAATATTGCTGTAATAAAATAATTTCTGTTCCTCTCAAAAAAATTAAAAAAACTGTTTAAAGAAGGTTTAATAAATTCGTTTGTTCGATAATAATCAGAAATCCACAAGGCTGAAACAAAGACAAAATAAAAGTGCCCCTTGTGGCGCAACGAGCCTCCATGAAGAAGATAACCAAAGGCTGTAATTCCAACTATGCTGATAATGTAATAAAAAGCAGGTGTTTTTTTTCTAAGTATTATACAAAGGGGAAACAGTAGCAACCCCAAAGAGACAACCAGTCTCAATGCATATCTTACTTCTCTTTGCAGAGGCAAATAACTTAGAAAATTTGTTTGCCAAAAAGCCTTTTGAATGCGAGGTATCGGCAGAAAAACATTCCACACTTGTGAAATCTGATCAGATACTCTCTGTGCTATGTTATCTGTAAAGTTAGCTGAGGGGTGGGAGAAGGAATCTGCGGGGGGCACCATTATAATTACAGATAAAACGAGCCCTGCCATAAAAATAAAAATTGCTGTAAAAAACCGTCCAGACTTGTAAACACTAAAATCCCTGAAAAGCAGTGGCTCAAAAAAAATAGTAATTCCAAGGGATATAGCTAAAATTGTTGAAAACACATTACATTGGCACATTAGAAATAATATGACGGCAAGGGTTATATAATTTCTATTTTTTAAATCTTTTCTAAAAAATACACAAAAAATAAAAAGTAATAAAATCCCGATTGAATAGTTCCTGCTTATATTTGCATATTCAAAAAAAGGAAAATAGCCGAATATGAATAGTGCTTTTAAGAGATTTTTAAACGGGGCAAACCTTAAAAAAATAAATGCGGAAAATGTGGCGATAAGAAGATGTACTATTTGCATGGCCACAGGAGTTGTTGTTAAATGCTTAACAATGTAGAGAATAATAAACCACAAGGACGGATGTCCCTCATATCTGATAACTTGAAAAAGCTCAGTAACGGAATTGCTATATACAGCAATCATCCATGCATGAAGCTCATCACGCCACATCTCATGGTGCAGAATATTAAAGAGAGTCAGGGCAAAATAAACAATAGTAGTGATATAAACAAATCCTGAATCTTTGCCGGCTCTCTCCATATCTGCCATAGAAAAACATTATAACACAGAACACCACTGCCTTTAATTTTACTGTATAAAACTACTGGTAATACTAAGTAGCCTTCAATCGTCTAATACCAAGTTGCATTCATTCGATTAACTTTGTTGGCATCGTCGCAAGCTCAGGGGCATATACTCCCCTTAAGGGGAATCCCCTGTAAGGGGAGGTGTCGCTTGTCCCTTGCCGCCTGCGTTATGCTTTAGAATTAGAATTGGAATAATAGATATCTAGCCCCGCATTTTTCTTTCGTTAAGTGTGTCTCCCTTTACACCTATAATTGTCTCATAAAAAGGGATATCCTTACCGGAACGGTTAATTGCTTCATTTAAAATAGCAGTCAGGCCGCCACAGCACGGGACTTCCATTCTGAGACAGGAGACTTTGTTAAGCTGCATGTTGGTAAATATTTCGGTAAACTTGTCAAGATACGCCTGGCCATTGTCAAGCTTAGGGCAGCCAATGAGGACTTTGTTGTTTCTTAAAAATCTGTCATGAAAATTCAAGGCGGCAAAAGCCGTGCAATCGGCGGCAACCAGTAAATCGGCATTATTCAAAAACGGTATAGTGGTCCCCATGAGATTTATCTGTATCGGCCAGTGGGTTAACCTGAAATCCGTAGCACTCTCGGGCTCACGCGGCCCCACAGACGAACACGATGGACATTCATCAGACATTGTTGTTACCTCCAGTAGATATTTATATATTTAAACTCTTAGAACATCAGCAATATTCTCAGCGTTTAGTTTATCCTGAAGCCCTCAATAAGTCTATGATTTACGTCATGTTCGTATATATCAGTCCTCATAAATGAGGCCGTCACGTATGGTGTATATTCTGCCAGCGGTTTTTGCCACAAGAGGGTCGTGAGTTACAATCAGGACTGTTTTTCCTGCGGTGTTTAAATCAACCAGGGTTTTCATAACTTCGGAGGCTGTTTTGGAATCAAGTTGACCGGTGGGCTCATCGCATATTATAAGGGATGGGTCGTTGATAAGCGCACGGGCTATAGCTATGCGTTGCTGTTGGCCGCCGGAGAGCTGCCCAGGTTTGAAATCCGCCCTGTCGGAGAGATTAACCATGGCAAGGGCCTCAAGGGCCCGTTGCTGCGGATTATCCACCGGCATTGCCGTATAAAGAGTCGGCAGAAGCACATTTTCTATGGCAGTTATATATGGAAGCAAATAAAAATGCTGAAACACAAAGCCTATTAACTTGTTGCGTATGGCTGAGAGGGTATCGTCATCTGAATTTGATACATCAGTACCGTTAAGCTCGTAACTTCCTGCGGTGGGAACATCCAAAGCACCGATTATATTTAAAAGAGTGGTTTTCCCTGAGCCCGAAACTCCCATTATGGCGGTAAAGTCTCCCTCTTCTATAGTTAAACTCACTCCTCTTAAGGCATCAACCGTAATCTCTCCGACCTGAAACCGCTTCTCTATCTTATTTAGCACACACAGAGGCATTTTCGATTCAGGTAACAGAATTACTTTTGGGCAACAAAATCCACAGCCACAATGTTTTTCCGTTTTGTTCTTGCATTTTTCGAGGTTCTCAAAATTTCAGCAGACCGGAATCCCGCCTCTTTGAATTCGCCCAGGAAAGCCACGGCTTCCTTAGCTCCCGATATTCATGCAAACCAATTATTGAGTGAACAGGTTAGGGGGTCAACCGGAGCAGTTGTTAAGACAAGCTCTGCACCAAATACCATACCGCCTGGTTTAAGAATCCTGAGTATTTCCTTAAATATTACATCCCTTACCGGATTAAGATTAAAAATACCGTTGGCAAGCACAACGCTTGCGGAGTTATCAGAAAGCGGGATTTTTTCAGCCTCCGCCACAATAAAATCTGTGTTTTTACTCCCCCCCTGTGCTTTTGCCCTCTGTGCTTTTTCTATCATTTGAGCGCTGAAATCCACCCCTGTGACTTTCCCGTTAGCGCCTGCCCTGCGTGCGGCAATAAAAGCATCAAGGCCAACCCCGCAGCCGACGTCACAGACCCTATCACCCTCTTTAATGCCGGCAAAAACCGAAACATTTGATACACCGGTAAAAGACTCCACCGCCAATGATGGAACGTCGTCTAAAAGCTCCTCAGGATAACCTAGAGACAGAGCAAAAAGCCTTCCAACCGGAAACGGATGCTTTCCATCGGGCTCTGTTGCCACTGCTGAATAAGCGCCTTTAACACCTTCTTTAATTTTACTGAAATCGTCTATTTCCATAACTCACCTCACGCTTAAGTAATCATTAAGTGTTAAGAAAAAAACTATTTAACATTCTTTGATATATGCTGTGTGTCCAATAAGTTCTAATAACCGCCCCATCAATAAACATATATAAATGATTAAAGGAAAGTCAAGGTTAAAATGCATGGCCGTTATTACAACCACAGAGAAGTCTATAAAAATCAGAGCACGACTTGAGGTGTAAGTTTCACCACCACTAAAGCTAACACCGGTACTGCTGTTTTAAGCTCTGTATATGACCTTGATTTCCAATTCCCAACTCTGCAGCTTGGTTTTAACTCATATTCTGAACAGTCTATAGATTTAAATTTTAAAATGCCGTCACCAGAAGTCAAGACTTAACGAACCGGCACCAGATGGGGGAATTGCAAGCTAAAAATCAATTAGAATCTGCACGCTTAAATGCGGATAACTATCAGTCCAACGAAAAACTAAAACGAATGGCGCCTATGACTATGGACACAGACAAGGGGATAATGGAATATGTGCCGGGGGAAGGGTGGAAGCCAACAGGATACACTACACCCCCAAGAGTCATGTCAGACGCTGACATTGCGAAAATACTCCATTTGTAAAAAGATTAGCTCTCTACTGCACACGAGATTCCGGGTGAGCTATTTACTGAAGCCCTACAGTCAGGCATAGACAAGAGCACTACCGACCCCAACATGACATGGGCGGATTTCGGGAAACGATTAAAAGAGACAGCCATTACGGCCGCTATAGCAGGCCCAATACAGGGTGCAATGGTTCATCCGTTTGTACGCAATGAACCTCAGGCAAAGAAACCCTTGGTAGCTGACCAACCCGTTGCTCCATCCGCCCCCATACCCGTTGAAATGCCTGCTCCGAAACCACAATTTGTTGTCACGCCGGAAGGGGAGAATAGCGACATTGTTGCAAAAGCCGGACAAGGGTTGTCTGATGAGGCAATAACACGGGTAAGCGCCAAAGAACCATATGTATCACCGGCAGAGGAGCCACAGAACACGGCATGGAACCCTGTTAGTCAAGCAACTGGCCAGCCGGAGATAAATGTTGGGAAATCGCCTGACTATCCACAGGATGTAAGTCTCATAACGGCTAAAAACAAGGGTAAAGAACCGGCGAAAGTCACATATCAGGATGGATTTGAAAGTGTTTATAATAAGGCATTCGATAATCCTGAGAACGAACTTCACAAAATATCTTACCCTTTAAACGAACAGGAAGTTAACCAGATTAAGGAAAACACAGGACTTGATGTCTCAGGGTTTAACAGGACTATTGATAACTACTCAATCAGGCATATTTTGAATACCCATGGTAATGAAAAAACAGAATCAGCAAGAGGGCAAATAGCCATAACAAAAGATGATATCTCAAGAATCCCTGAAATCATTATAACTGCCGATGAAATATCTTCCGCAGAAAAAACAAGGGTAGGCAGAGACGGCATATTGTATAAAAAGAAAATAAATGGCTTTGTTTACTACATTGAAGAGGTAAGAGGAAAACACAATGAACTGAATCCGGTAAGCATGTGGAAGGTGAAGTCCACGACGAGCGATGCACCTCCCTTGCAGGAGTCCCCCTCTGACACGTCCGAAGCGTTTCGCTTTTCCTCACCTTCTGAAAGTGAGAGAAAGCTGATTTGGGAAAGGAGCGGAAACCCCTTCGACAAGACTGAGCCCCTTGCCCCACTTATATGCCCAACACCTACAGCATCTCAGGGTGTTGAGCTTGGCGCTCGTGGCCAAAGCAACCTTCTTACTGATGATATTGTATCAAATTCCGACATGGCTGTCAATCTCCCCAAAGGGGAGGAGAGGATAAACCTCTTGTAATTCTTTTGCTTTTATGGTAAGTTAAGAACATGGCAACAACGATTGATTTATATACTATACTAAGGGACAGACTTGGAGAGGACGGCAGCAGAGCTATTGTAGAAGCTTTGGAAGATGCTAAGAAAGAATCTAAAACAGAGTATAAAGATTATTTACACGCTATCATATTGGACATGACTACAAAAGCTGATTTAAGAACTGACGTCACAAGATTGGAGGCAAAAATAGAGAAATTCGATACAGAAATGAAAGGCGAATTCAAAAACATCCGCCTTGAAATGAAGTTGTATTTCCTCGTTCTTGCCTTTCTCATCATCCTTTCTAATCCCCGTGCGTTAGACCTTATCTCCAAGCTCTTAGGCATCGTTAAGTAACTCCTATGAACGAAACTATTATAGAAACTGAAAAGCCCCCTGAAATCACTGACCAGCAGGGATACATTGACCGGATAGATGATACACTGCGCAGCTTGTCTCTTGAGCGCTTGAAAGAAGTGTCTGACTTTGCGGCATACCTTGCGGATAAAGAGCGCAGACATAGAGAGTTTGTTGAGGAGACGCTGGCTGCTGCCGCCAACCCTGAAAGAATTATGTTTAAAGATTCTACATCTTTGATAAAGGCAGCTCTGGAGACCGTCTCTGAAAACCCGTAACCTTGACGCTGACAAACCTTTCCTTAAAAAACTTGGCAAACTATTAAAAGGTGTGCCGGATTTAAACGATAAAATAGCTTCAGTTTTTGATTTGCTGCAAGAAAATCCTTTTGCAACCTCTTTGAAAACGCATTTTTTGACAGGCTCATTAAAAGGTAGATATGCCTGTTCAGTTACAAGGGATATCCGTATCATATTTGAGCTATCCGAAGACACTGTTCATCTCCTCAACATTGGCTCTCACGACGAGGTTTATTAAGATGATTGAAGGCTACTTAGTATAAGATGTAATTATCCGCCGGGTTAGTATTTGCACAAGGTGGAAAAGATTGGGGGTCTGCCCAGCAAATATTACGTAAAACATAACAGATACCGAGGGTCCGACCCCACTTTAGTGTTAGGGAAAATACAATACGGTAAAACCGCATCGGAAATGTATATGCACAATTTATGCCAAACAAAAAATATATTTTAAATCAACGACTTACAAGTGTCGTAATAATTACATATTGACACAAACTGTAATAATATTGACACATTATGTCAAATAATGACACATCTTTTTACTTTTGCGGCTATCACTGCATACAGAACATTATTAGAGGTGTGGAGCTTTGCCGGAATCGCTAAATAATGATATACTTTTGCTGCTGATGAATTTTAAAGTTTTAGCTATGGACGGAAAGGCAAGGCATGCAGTTATGGATATAAGGGGTAGCATCATTGAAACTCCTGTATTTATGCCTGTAGGAACCCTTGGAACTGTTAAAGCAGTGACCTCGGATGAGCTTATAGCCCTTGGAGCGGAGATAATTTTGTGTAACACCTACCACATGTATTTAAGGCCTGGAAGCAATGTTGTCTCTAACCTTGGCGGCTTGCATAAGTTTATCAATTGGCACAGGCCTATTCTGACCGACAGTGGAGGTTTTCAGGTATTCAGCCTCGCAACGCATAGAAAAATAAGCAGCAGCGGAGTGGTTTTTAAATCCTACCTTGACGGCTCAACCCATTTTTTAGGCCCTCAGGAGGCGGTAAAGATTCAGTCTGAACTTGGTGCAGATATAATCATGGCATTTGATGACTGCACCCCCTACCCATCCACATATCAATACACAAAGACCTCGATGGAGCTTACATCACACTGGGCGCAGACATGCAGAGAAACTCCACATCACGGGCAGTCTCTGTTTGGAATCGTACAGGGGGGAGTGTTTAAAGATTTACGGTTAAGGAGCGCACGGGAGCTCACAGGGTTGGACTTTGAAGGTTATGCCGTTGGCGGGGTAAGTGTTGGTGAGCCAAGGGAAATCATGTATGAGATTATGGATTATATTGCAGATGAGCTGCCGCAGGAAAAGCCGCGGTATCTCATGGGGGTTGGTTTCCCTGAGGACATATTAAATGCTGTGGAGGCTGGTTTTGATATGTTTGACTGTGTAATTCCAACCCGGACTGCGCGGCACGGCACCTTGCTGACTACAAGTGGACGGGTGAGTATTAAGGGGGCAAAGTACCGTACCGATGAAGCCCCGCTTGATGCCGGCTGTTCGTGCTACACCTGTCAAAACTATAGCAGAGCCTATCTTAACCATCTATACAGATGCCGTGAAATTCTCTCAATGAGACTTAACACCTTACATAATCTGTATTTTTATTTTGACTTCATGAGCAAAATCCGCACAGCAATAAGGGAAAAACGTTTTGATGATTTTAAAAAAAAATGGCTTGCAAAGTATCTATCCGGTTAGACGATTGAATGCAGCTTGGTATTACTTTCTGATTCTGGGGTCAACCACGGCATACCCAATGTCGGCAAGCAGATTCCCAAGCAGGGTTAATACCGCCCCTATTGTCAGCACTCCCATAACAAGCGGATAGTCGCGGGTCATTACGGCCATGTAGAAGAGCGCCCCCATCCCGGGAATTGAAAACACCTGTTCAAATATTACACTGCCGCCGATAAGCCCAGGCACTGAAAGGCCAAGGATTGTTACTATAGGCAACAGTGCGTTTCTTGAGCCGTGAATGTATGTGATCCGGTTTTCACTTAATCCCTTTGCCCTTGCCGTTATCATATAGTCCTGCCGGATTACTTCCAGCATGGAGCTTCTCATATAGCGGGATATGGAGGCAACCCCTCCAAAGGCTGATACAAATATGGGCATTAGCAGATGTCTGCCCATATCCAGAAGCTTTCCTGTGGTAGTCAGCATATCGTAATTTATAGACTTTAATCCTGAGATTGGTAAAATGCCCAGATGAACGCCAAAAAACATCATAAGCAACAGGGCCAGCCAAAACCCAGGCATTGCAAAACCGGTAAACACAATAAGTGTCATCATCTTATCGTACAGGCTGTAGCGGTGGATGGCGGAATATATCCCCGAGGGAAGCGCAATTATTAAAATTATCAGCATTGAGACTATATTAATAGAAAGGGTAACCGGAAGCCGCTCCAGCACTTTATCCCATACAGGGCGGTGGTCAGAGGAGAAGGACTTGCCGAAATCGAGCCTTACTATACGCTTAAGCCACAGTGCATACTGCACATAGAGGGGTTTGTCCAGCCCGTAAAACTTCTCAAGACGTGCCCTTGCCTCAGGTGTAATTTTAGGGTTTAGTTCAGCCAGCACGTCTGTTGGTTTGCCGGGCGCTAAATGGATTATAAAAAAACTTATTACAGTTATCCCCAAAAAAGTAATCAGTATCTCAAGGTTTTTTTTTAACAAATATTTCAACATCGCATGATAGTATAAAACTAATGCACATTTAGTGGCAACAATCCGACATAAAAATTTCTTGACAAAATAATTCTGAAATGATAATATTTACTAACTTGTAATGATTACATTTTAGTATTTCAGGAGCTTACAGAGATAACTAATGATTAGTGTGGAAAAGTACAGAGAAGCAGGGTTAAAACTGACACCTCAGCGGATGGCGATATTGGATTACCTGAAGGAAAACAGGCAGCATCCGTCTGCGGAGGAGATTTTTAAGTATGTCTCAAGGAAATTTCCGACAATGTCTTTTGCAACAGTGTATAACACACTGGAAGCCCTTGAGCAGCGCGGCGCTCTGATGGTCTTAATAATAGACCCGCAGAGAAAGCGTTATGACACGGTCACCAACCCGCACCATCATCTGTTTTGCACCAGTTGTAAAAAGATTATGGACATAGAGAGGGACTATGACCTTGAAATACCCGAGGGTGAGAGACTGGGTTTTAAAATCTTCGGTAACCGGATAGAATTTTTCGGACTCTGCCCGCAGTGCAGAGACGACGCCCCGGAAAGTGTCAACATGACCGCGGCTATGTAAAAGGAGGGATGCTGAAAATGGCGGTGTTTAAATGTGAAAAGTGTGGTGCCGTGAAAGATGGCAGATGTAAACCTCAGAAATGCCCGGCTTGCGGTGATAAGGGCACTATGAAAAAACAAGATTAAAGGAGGATAAACCTATGTGTATGGACCACTCGTTTAAATGTAGTTGTGGTGCGGAGGAGGTCAGCATTACCCTTAAAAATGAGATACTTCCACCGGAGACACTGCTTGGCATTTACTGCCCCAGGTGCTCACAAAGCGTCAACTTTAACCCTGAAACCATGGTCAAAGACAACGGCTGGATACTTGAGTATGAGATGGAAGTGGCAAAGCTGCTGGCTGCCGGAATGCCCTTTGAGCATAAGAGAAATCTATCGCCGGAGCTGATTTTTGATGAGGACTACTGCTCATGGCGAGGTGTTTACCCGGGAGACCACACCGACAGCATTAAAGAGAGAGAGCAGATTTTAGCCCTTGCTAAAGTTGACCCAAAGAGGTATCTCCAGGAGATGAAGACCTGGGCTAACAGCAGAATGGAAAAGTTACGACAACAAGGGTGGAGAAAGGCTAATGACAGAGTCGCGGTTTAAAGAAAAACCAGCTTGCAGCGTAAAATCCGTAGTACCCGACACAGTGGTGTGCTCTAAGTGTAACTATGAAAATGAGGTTTGGAGTGACGAGGAAGACCCTGTCTGCAGAGGATGCGGCGCATCACTTAAGACTAAGGACAGTTTATAAGAAATTACAGTGTAAATAACTGATACAAGGAAATAGCATATGAATGTTATCGAAATAAAGCCCGGCATATATTGGACAGGTGCTGTTGACTGGGCGGTAAGGGATTTTCACGGCTATGTAACCCCTAGCGGAACTACGTATAATAATTATCTCATAATGGATGACGAGCCGACGCTGGTTGATACGGTCAAACACGATTTTGTGGAAGTTGGGGTTTCTAACATAAGAAGCCTTATTGATCCCTCTAAAATAAAAAACATCGTGATTAACCACATAGAAAATGACCATCTGGGTTCTCTTGACAGAATAATGGAGCTCTCACCCTCCGCCACAATCTACATCACCAAAAGGGGCAGACAGGGAATGGACAGGTTTTTCGATACTACCTCATGGAATATAAAAGAGGTTAAAACCGGTGATACCCTTAAAACCGGCAAATATACCCTGAGGTTTGTAGAAACACCGATGTTGCACTGGCCTGATTCCATGATGACCTACGTTGAGGGCGCCAAGCTTTTGATTTCTCAGGACGCTTTCGGTCAGCACCTTGCCTCAACAACAAGGTTTGATGACGAGTTTACTGCATCCGTTTCTATGACGGAACTGGAGGACTCAGTTATTGATTATTACGCCAATATTCTAATGCCTTTTGGGAAATTAATCAAATCCAAGATATGTGAGATAAAGGACATGGGCCTTGATATTGACATGATAGCCCCTGACCACGGCATTATATGGCGGGCTGACCCGGGCAAGGTGCTTAACATGTACATGGACATGGCCGAGGGTAAGGCAAAGCTGCAAATAGCTATAATATATGATACCATGTGGCATAGTACTGAGCACATGACACTGCCGGTAATGAGAGGGATAATAGATGAGGGAGTGGCGTGTAAGGTAATAAAGTTACGGGCGACACCTATGAGTGTGGCTATCAAGGAGTTTTGGAAGTCAAGAGCCTGTCTTGTCGGCTCTCCCACTTTAAATAACGAGGTGTTTCCATCCGTAGCGGAATTTATGATACACCTTAAGGGATTGAGACCCACGGACAGACTAATGGGCGCCTTTGGCAGCTATGGCTGGGGAGGCGGAGCGGTTAAATGGCTCTATGATACCTTTAAAAATATGAAACTACCAGTGGTTGAGCCGGGTATTGCGGTACAGTACCGTCTCAGGAATGAAGACCATGAGAAATGCTATGAGTTTGGCCGGAATTTTGCCAAAACTGTAAGAGAGTTTCATGAAAAAGGTTATAATACTGCTAATTCAGCTTGTCAGAAGTAATATAATAAAAATATAAAAGGAGGAACGTTATATGCACAGATGCACAGTGTGCGGCTGGATTTATGATGATGCAAAGGAAGGAACCCCTTTTGACAAACTACCGGATGATTATACCTGTCCGGTATGCAATGCACCAAAGGAAGCTTTTGAGGAAGTGTAGTGAAGCGGGCCCGGGAGAGTATTTTTCAAGAAACCGAAATACTTATAAGGCAGGGTTGGGATGTTAAAAGAGTTTTTTTATGGAGCGGACAGGGCAAGAGACTCTGAAAAATTAAACTCAGGCTTTTTGTCTGAGAAATATGTTCAAAGCTATAAATTAATAAGGAGGGTTTAAGAGTGACACAAGAGGATATACTTGATGCTGTATGCTGTGGATTAAAGACAGGGCAGGTTGTGCCTGACTTTGTGATGGAAACATTTGATCCGTCAAAAGGGGATTTTGGCGAGGTGTCTTTGGAAAAGCTTAAAGCCGCCGGCAAATGGACGGTAGTGGTGTTTTATCCGGCTGATTTCACCTTTGTGTGCGCTACTGAGTTTTCAGCTCTGGCCGACCTTTATGATGAGTTTAAAAAGCAGGGTGCAGAGGTTATAACCGTCAGCACAGACACTAAGTTTGTGCATCTTGCATGGCACAGAGATGAGAAATCCCTGGCCAAAGTTAAGTACCCTATGGCATCAGACCCCACAGGGAATGTTTCGAGACTCTTTGGCGTCTATAATGAGGAAAACGGTCTTGACCTCCGTGGCAGCTTCATAATAAACCCTGAGGGAGTACTTCTGAACTCTGAGATAAACTTCTACAATCTCGGCAGAAACATGGATGAGCTTTTGAGGAAACTAAAAGCCAACATATACCTTGCCAAACACGGAACAGAGGCGTGTCCTGCTAAGTGGCATAATGAAGGCGATAAGACCCTGAAACCGGGTGCAGACCTTGTCGGTAAAGTTTTTGAAGCGTTAAGCTGATATGTTGATTTAAATAAACACAGGGGCAGTGGTTTGAAAAAACCTGCTGCCCCTTAAACTTAAGGCGGAACAAGATGAAAGTGACGGTGTTTTTAGGCAGCCCGAGAGTGGAGGGGAATACGGAAATTCTCGTTAAAGAAGCATTGCGTGCTGTGAAAGAGGCAGGGCATACGGTAACGCTGTTTCGGCCCTCGGAGATGACTATATCGCCGTGTACTAATTGCGGCGGCTGTGACCTGACCGGTGAGTGCGTGATTGAAGACGATATGTCGGAAGTCTACAGTGCCATTTATGAAGGGGAGCGGTTTATACTGGCCTCACCAATTTTTTTCTTTGGTTTGACCGCACAGGTTAAAGCCCTGATTGACAGAGCACAGGCGTTGTGGTGTGAAAAGTACCTGCTAAACCGTCCTATAAAGGCAGGCCCTGCGGGTAGAAAGGCGCTTTTGATAATGGTGGGGGGTATGAAGAAAGAAATCGGTTTTACCGGCGGTGGCGCCACAGCCAAAGCTTTTTTCAGGACCATTAGTGTGCCTGACCATGAGACAATTTACTTTGACGGCGTTGATAAAAAAGGGGCCATAAGAGAACACTCAACGGCATTAAACGCTGTGCATGAGGCCGCAGTGCGTTTAGTTGCCACCGATTAATACCCTACTGGACTAAAAAAGGATAACATTACATGGAACAGAAGAACAAAATAGTTTTCTTTGCACTGAGCACATGTCCGGCTTGTAAAAAGACTAAGGAGTATATAAACCAAAAAGGATTTGAATATATACTTGTTGAGGTGGATACTGTTGATAAGGACTCAAGAGAAAAGCTGCTTGGTGAGTTAAGAAAGTACAACCCGCGGGAGACGTTCCCAACAGTGGTAATTGATGGAGGGGCAAAGGTAATAATTGGATATGACGAGAAGTCGCTCCATGAGGCTTTTAAATAAATTCCAAATAAGGGGGCTGCTTGCAATGAAAATACCAAACAGATTTGAAAAATTAAAATCCAGGCATGGGAAGTTTATAGAGGCTGTGGAGGCACTTGGTAAGGCGGTCAGAGCGGAAGGACCGACAGAGGAAAAGACAGCCCTGTTGATTCAGTTGGCGGCAGCGGCGGCTGTAAAGAGTGAGGGCTCAGTCCATAGCCACACAAGACGTGCGTTGGCAGCAGGGGCGACCCCTGAGGAAATTACCCATGCTGTTATTTTATTAACAAGTATAATCGGGTTTCCTGCGGTTGCTGCGGCACTTAGCTGGGTTGACGATATTTTAGATGATATTTCCTGACACCCGGGCTTAATCTGTTGTGAGAGTGGTTATTACCGGCATAGGAGCGGTAACTCCCATAGGAAACTCATTTAGCCTGTCATGGGAAAGTTTATTGGCCGGAGTAAACGGAATAAGTGTTTTCCACCATGACAGTTCTACCGCAGGGGTGCATTTAGCAGGCAAATTAAAAAACTTTGCTGCGGAAGCGTATTTACCACATAAAGACATACTGCGTCTTGACCCTTTTATTCACTATGCCGCTGCCGCTGCCGTGCAGGCGGTTTCAGACTCCGGGCTAAGTGAGCACCGATGTTTTGAAAATGCAGCCGTCATAATCGGTACAAGCCGCGGCGGCATAACTACCTTAAACCACGGTATGAGAAAACTGTATAAGGACGGCGTAAGAAAATTATCTGCATATTTGATGGCTAAAACGACAGCGAGCATGGCGGCATCCTACATTTCAGAGAGATATAAAATTACAGGACATACGCTTTGCATTTCTAATGCGTGCTCATCCGGGGCAACAGCCCTTGGAGAGGCTCTCAGGTTAATACGTCACGGCTACACTGACCTTGTGTTAGCCGGGGGTACTGAGGCCCCTTTGTGTGAGCTATGTTTTATGGGCTACAGCGCATCAGGGGCGCTTTCCAAATCAACAGAGTTGAATGCATCAAGGCCGTTTGATAAATACCGGGATGGTTTTATTCTTTCAGAGGGAGCAACCATTATGGTTTTGGAATCATACGAAAGGGCAAAAGCGCGCGGAGTGCGCATTTATGCAGAAATTGCAGGCTACGCCAACGTCTCGGACGCTTATCATATGGTTAAACCTGCCGCCGCTGGAGAGGCAAAAGCTATGGAATATGCTCTCAGGGATGCTGTGAGTGCCCCGGGTGATGTGGATTTCATAAATGCTCATGCCACGTCAACCCGTGAGGGTGACCGCACAGAGGCTGCTGCAATTGAAAAAGTCTTTGGCAGCTTGAGCATACCGGTTACAGCCAATAAATCTATGACAGGGCACATGCTTGGGGCATCGGGCGCTTTTGAGGCGGCGGTTACCGCCATGTCTTTAAGTGAGGGGCTCTTACCACCGGCAATAAACGTAAGTGAGCAGGATACCGGCTGTCCTGTTAACCTTGTGAAATCTCAGTTAAGGGGCGGCTTTGACGTCGGTTTAACCAACAGCTTTGGCTTTGGCGGCGTTAACACGGTGTTGTTGCTAAAGAGAGTGAAATAATATGGAGTAGCTACGATTTATACCAAGTTGCAATCAAAAAAGTAAAATTGCAAGGGGAAGGACTCTGTCCTTCCCCTTGTACCCCTTCTTGCGAGGGGAATGATTCCCCTCGACCCCCGGTTTCCAAGGTTTTGCCGGTTTAACTTAAAGTTTTTTTAGGATAACTGCAATTTTTTTATTTATAGCAAACTGCAAAATAGCGTTCCGATGTGTTGCCTGTTCCCAGCCACCTGTGATATATTTATGAATGCATCTTAGCATGAAATGTGTTCCTGTTTAAATTAAATTCGCATGAAATTAACTTTGGCAAAGGGACTGGACGCCGTTCGGTGCCGCCAATGACAAAAAAAGACGAACAGACAAAGGCTGACAGACAAAGATAAAGAAAGACAGAGGAGACAGGTGGAGGATAACAATGCATTGGATAAACGTTACACTTAATATTTCCGACGTGCAAAGGAAAGTTTTAAAAGAACTCGGCTTACAGTTTGCCGGAGAGATGGAAAGCAGGGGGACAGCTGATAAAAAAATCCTTGAACCGCTAAAAGAAGAGCTTTCATACATCATCAACTCCAACTCCGAGGTCAAGGACATTGTCAAAGATGCTGTCGCAACCGGCAATCATTACACTCTGCGGCTCATTGACTCCGACAGCGAAATCCTGAATCTCCCGTGGTCAATGGCTGAGGAATCAGAGACAGACACTCCGCTTGGCAGTATCGAAA